>NZ_JACYTW010000002.1:0-148693 GCF_014841395.1 Plantibacter sp. CFBP 13570
GGCAGCGGCAGCACGACGAGCGTCCTCCGCGGCACGGGCGGCGGCTTCGGCCTGCACGGCCCTGGCCTCCTCCTCGCGGCGGATCCGGTCGGCTTCGGCGAGTTCGACGCGGGCCGCAGCCTCAGCCGTCGCCTTCGTCCTGGCCTCGAGCTGCTTGAGGAGTTTGCGCTGCGCGGCGACCTCACGCGACGTCGCCTCGAGCCGCACGGCCTCCGGGACCTCAGCCGTCTCGGCGAGCACACGGAGCGTCTGCTGCAACCGGATCGCGTTGCGCTCGCTGGCGGAGAACTGGCTGTCGCGCACCCACGACGGCACCAGGTACACCAGCCACAGCATCGCTGCGACCAGAATGATCACCCCACCGCTCAGGAATCCGCCGTCCATGTCCCTGACCGTAGCGGGTGCAACGACCGGAGACGGGCAGTCGTCGGGTGTGTCCCCGGATAGAGGGGGAAAACGGCTTCGGCAGGTGTCTCCCAGCGAACGCTGCCCTTCGACAAGCTCAAGGACCGGTGGAGGTGGACTCAGCGACCGGTGGAGGTGGACTCAGGGACCGGTGGAGGTGGACGCAGGGACCGGGGAGCCGGGTCAGCGGGTGGGGAACGGCGACGCGGCCGCGAGACGATCGGCCTCGGGGATCACGCACGCGTCCTTCGGGACCTGGCCGTCCAACCACCGGTTCAGGACGCCGCCCGGGACTTCTTCGCGGACGAGGCCGAAGCAGAAGTGGTCGCGCCAGTCGCCGTCGATGTGGATGAAGCGGCGCCGCAGTCCCTCGTACCGGAACCCGAGCTTCTCGACGACCCGGAGGCTCGGAGTGTTCTCGGGCCGGATGCAGATCTCCAGACGGTGGAGCTGCAGGGCGGTGAAGCAGTGGTCGGTGGCCAGGGCGGTCGCGATCGGTGTGGCACCGAGACCAGCGAACCGCTGGGAGACCCAGTAGCCGATCGACGCCGAGGCCAGCGATCCGTAGGTGATGCCGGAGACGTTGAGCTGGCCGGCGAACTCCCCGTCGACCTCGATGACGAACGGGAGGCCGGCACCCGAGCGCGCGTGGTTCTGCAACGACCGGATCGCCGCACGGCTGTCGGCCGGGACCGGGCCGTAGGGGCTCGTCGCCTCCCAGCGGCGCAACCAGGCTCGGTTCTCCGCGAGCTCGCGCTCGAGCGGCCTCGCGTCACGGACCTTGATGGGCCGGATGCTCACTCGCCCACTGCTCAGAACGGGTACGACCTGCGCCACCGTGCCACCCCTCTCGCGTTCTGTGGTGAGCCTAGTGGAGCACTCACCGTTGCACCGACACCGTGGTGCCGACAGCACCGCGCCCCGAGATCCGCTGCTGCGGACCCGGGGCGCGTCGTGTGTCGTCCGACGGACTCAGTCGAGGTCCCCGGCGAAGCCCTTGAGCCACGGACGGAGCTCGGGACCGAGGTCCTCGCGGTCGACCGCGAGCTGCACGATCGCCTTGATGTAGTCGAGGCGGTCGCCCGTGTCGTAGCGACGGCCACGGAAGATGACGCCGTAGACGCCGCCCGTGCCCTCGACGTCGGCGGCCATCTCCTGGAGTGCGTCGGTCAGCTGGATCTCGCCACCCTTGCCCGGCTCGGTGCGCTCGAGGATCTCGAACACCTCGGGCTTCAGCACGTAGCGGCCGATGATGGCGAGGTTGGACGGGGCGTCCTCCTTCGCAGGCTTCTCGACGAGGCCGGTCACCCGCACGACGTCGGCGTCGTCGGTGGCCTCGACGGCTGCTGCACCGTACATGTGGATCGAATCGGGGTCGACCTCCATGAGGGCGATGATCGTCGCGTTCCGCTTGTCCTGCTCGTCGAGCATGCGCTCGAGGAGGACGTCGCGGGCGTCGATCAGGTCGTCGCCGAGGAGCACGGCGAAGGGCTCGTGGCCGACGTGGCGCTTGGCCCGCAGGACGGCGTGGCCGAGGCCCTTCGGGTCTCCCTGGCGCAGGAAGTGGATGTCGGCGAGCTCACTCGACTCGTTGACCTTCTCGAGGCGCTGGGTGTCGCCCTTCTTCGCGAGGTTGAGCTCGAGCTCGGTCACGCGGTCGAAGTGGTTCGCGAGCGCGTTCTTGTTGCGGCCGATGATCATGAGCACATCGGCGAGCCCGGCGCTGACGGCCTCCTCGACGACGTACTGGATGGCCGGCTTGTCGACGACGGGGAGCATCTCCTTCGGCAGGGCCTTCGTCGCCGGAAGGAACCGGGTGCCGAGACCTGCTGCGGGGATGACTGCTTTGGTAACACGAGTGGTCATGAGGGAAAACCTATCGTGTGGAGTCGGTGAAGTCGCCGAATACCCCCTCGATCGAGGGTGAAATCCCCTGAACCCCTGGACGAGGCGGCGGATGTCGGGTAGGACGTCGGGCAACGAGCCGGGCGCGACGACGAGCCGTTTAGAATAGGTCGCATGACGAGCCCCGCCGAACACGAGAAACGAGCGCTGCGCGCCGAGCTCCGTGAGCGGCGGGAGCTGCTCACCTCCCTGGAGAAGGAGCGCTCGACCACCGGCCTGACGGACAACCTCCGAGCCCTCGTCTCCCGCTTCGGCGCGAGCTCCATCGCCTGCTACCTCTCCTCCCCGAGCGAGCCCGACACCCGTCCCTTCCTCCAGTGGGCGCAGGAGGCGGGCATCCGCATCCTGTTCCCCATCACCCGCACCGACGGGCTCCTCGACTGGACGATCGGCGAAGCGGGCATCGAGACGGTGGGATTCGCCGGTACCCCCGAGGTCGTGGGTACCACCCTCGGTCCCATCGCGATCAACGACGTCGACCTCATCCTCGTCCCCGCGGCCGCCGTCGACGCCCACGGCATGCGCATGGGCTGGGGTCGCGGGTACTTCGACAAGACGCTCGGCTCGATGGAGCGCTGCCCACCCGTCTACGCCGTGCTGTACGACACCGAGATCCTCGACGAGGTCCCGAGCGAGATCCACGACGAACCCGTCGGCGGTGCCGTGACCCCGAGCCGCATCCTCGACTTCGACCAGGTCCGACCGCGCCGCTGAGCGCGCCGACCCACCACATCCCAGGAGACCCCGTGCCCACCTACGCCTACCGCTGCACCGAGTGCGGCAACGCCTTCGACGTCCAGCAGTCCTTCACCGACGACTCCCTCACCGAGTGCCCGGCATGCTCCGGCAAGCTGCGCAAGCTGTTCAGCGCGGTCGGTGTCACGTTCAACGGCTCCGGCTTCTACCGCACGGACTCCCGCGCCGGTGCCGGCAAGGGCTCGAGCTCCATCCCGGCCTCCTCGAAGTCCTCGGAGGGGTCGTCGAGCTCGTCCTCCTCGGACACCAAGGGCGGATCCTCCTCCTCGGGCGGCTCCTCCAGCTCCGGCTCCAGCGCCACACCGGCCTCCGCCGGGAGCGCCACGTCCTGAGCCGGTAGCGTAGCCAGGGTCCTGCCCATCCCCGATCCTCAGGGAGACCCCATGCTCAAAGGCTTCAAGGAGTTCATCCTCCGCGGCAACGTGATCGACCTGGCCGTGGCCGTCGTGATCGGGGCCGCGTTCACCGCCATCGTCAACTCGCTCGTCGAGAACATCTTCAACCCGCTGCTCGGGGCACTCTTCAAGGCGGAAAGCTTGAAGGACGCCTTCATCGTCGAGATCCCGACGCTCGCCGGCGCGACTGCGAAGCTCCAGTTCGGTGCGTTCCTCGGCGCGGCGATCCAGTTCGTGCTCGTCGCCGCCGTCGTCTACTTCGTCATCGTCCTGCCGATGAACCACTTCAAGCGCATCACGACGAAGCCGACCGTCGCCGACGAGCCGGCAGCACCGAGCGAGCTGTCGCTCCTCACCGAGATCCGCGACGTCCTGAAGACGGGCACGAGCGCTCCGCTGCCGCCCGCACGCGACGACACGACCGACGGCCGCTAGTCCGGCTCGTCCAGCAGCACCGACGTCCCGTCCCGCTCACCAGTGGGGCGGGACGTTGCGTTGCAGCTCGTCGTCGTTGCCACCGCCGCCCGCGGGCTTGGCGGTGCCACCCCAGGCGGCGTCGGTGTCCTCCGCCGCCTTGACCGGACCGGCGGGCAGCTGCGGTGCGGGATCCGTCCCGGGAGCACCGGGGCGGATCGCCCGCCTCGATCCTCGGGGACGGACGATCCGTGGCTCCTGATCGTCCTGCATGATCAGCGTCCGACCATCAGTGGCGTGGGACCTGCACGGCGATCGGCGCGGTGTCGAGGTGCTCGGTGGTGTTCAGCCCGAGCACACCGGCCACGCGCTGCGCGACCGCCTCGGCGTCGGCGAAGAGGTCGAAGCTGTGGACACGGACGTAGTGCCAGCCGAGGCGGCGCAGGACGTCGGGCCGGAGCCGCAGCGACTCCCGGAGGCTCGCGTCGCCCAGCTCCTCGTCGCACTCGACGACGACGGCTCGGCCACCCCACGAGGCGACCAGGGCGAGCTTGCCGCGGTAGCCCATGTCGACCCGCATCCCGAGCGTCTCCAGGCGCGTCGCGAGGTCGACGAGCATCGGCTCGGCCTCGTGCGTCGCCTGATCCTCGGAGGCGCGTCGCGACGTGTCCGTGAGGATGCGTGCGAGAGCGAGGATGCCGTGCTGGATCCGGTTCTGGTCGAGGTCCTCGGGGCGGACACACGAGACGATCACCATGGACCGCCGTGCGCGCGTCATGCCGACCGCGAGCAGTCGGTCGCCGCCGGGCTGACCCAGCGCGCCGAAGTCGGACAGGACCCGTCCGTGCGGCGTGAGGCCGTACCCGATCGAGAAGATGACGCGGTCGCGGCTCTCGGCCACGGACTGCTCGAGCGTCAGGACGGTGAACGGTTCAGCCCGCTCGCGCAGGAGGAAGTCGGAGAGGTCGGCACGACGGGAGAACGCTGCGAGGACCGCCTGCTGGACCCGGACCGCGTGCTTGTCGCTCGCGGTCACGACCATCAGGGATTCCTTCGGGCGGTTCGAGGCGTGCTCGAGGACGAGTTCCACGACCCGTTCGACCTCGACGTCGACACTCTCCACCGCTCCGGTGACCGGGTCGGGCATGCCGAGCCCGCCGGGCACGTAGTCGAGGCTCAGGCTGCCGTGGCCCAGGAACGAACCCGCCCAGGGCAGGGAGTCGATCTGGCCGCCGTAGAACCGCTCGTTGACGAGTTCTGCGAGGTCCTCGCCTCCCGCGCGGTAGGAGCGCGTGAGCATGAGGGTCGGCAGGACCGAGCTCAGCTGTTCGAGCGCCGACTCACGGTGCAGTTCGGCGATGTCGGCGTGCTGCTCGGGGGTCGCCTCCTGATCCGTCAGACGGATCTCGAAGGGCGACGGACTCTGCGTGACGGGGTCACCGAAGGCGACGACCTGACGCGCACGACGGATGGCGTCCACGTTCTCGGCGAGGAGCGTCGCCCCCGCGTCGACGAGGAAGACGGCGTCGAAGGACGCGCTCTCGGGGATGCGCGGCACCTCGTACGGCGAGACGAGCCAGACCGGCGCGAGGACACGGGACAACGTGGGGGCCGCCTGCTCGAGCTCAGCCGCTCGGAGCGGTCGATCGCGCTTGAGGAGCGACCGGAGCGCCATGCCTTCCGCGGCATGGTCGACGAGACCGATCTTCCAGGTGTCGGCCAGCAGCGAGGCGAGGAGCTGTCCGGAGGCGGAGGCGTGCGCCTCGTCCACCAGCCGGAAGTCGGACTCGAGACGCTCGACGACGCTCGTGTTCGCACCGAGCAGACCGCGGTCCTCGGTGAGCACGAGTTCGAGCATCGACTGCCACCACGCGAGCTCGAGCTCGTCGGCGAGGCGCGTCCGCGGCACGTGCCGCTGTGAGAGGTCGATGATGAGCTCGCCGAGACCCTGCTCGCGCAGGCCGGCGAGGATCGCGGTGCGCTCCTGGAGGTTGTGGAGGACCTCCGACTCGGCGGCGAGTTCGGAGATCGTGCGGACGAGACTCGGGATCGCGAGGCGTCCGAGGCGGTCCGGAGTGTCGGCGATGCCGAGCGGCTGGTCGACCAGCTCGAGCTTCGCGGCGACCGTCTGGTACGCCTGCTCGACGTCCGCGATGCCGAGCGGCACCTCGGGCGGCGCGCCGGTCGTCACGTAGCGCTGCCACAGAGTGCGCTGCTGCTGGATCCGGCGGAGGGCGGCGTTCATGTCGGGTACGTGTGCGCCGGGCCGCAGGTACTCCTTGGCCAAGGCCTTGAGTCGCCGGCGGCTCGCCGACGACATCGCGGCGGAGTCCTTCCGCGGGCTCGTCGCGACGATCAGGTCGGCGAGCGACCGGTCGAAGACGTCGGGCTGGAAGCGGTCGAGCGTCTCCCGGATGTCCGCGAGGAGTCGCAGGTAGATGCCCAGCTCGTCGATGGACTCGAACGGCCGCATCTGCGTCTGCCCGATGAGGCCGTACGCGCGCTCCAGGAGCTGCGGCAGGTCCTTACGGTGCAGGCGCTTGGCGAGGTCGTGGGTCTCTTGGGCTTCCGCGGTCGTGTCGAACGACGCGCCGTACCAGGGCGAGTCGCCCGGACCGTACCGGAACTCGCCGAGGGCGGCCGCGCCTTCGAGCGCCTCCGCCGCGCGGGAGCGGCCTGCGGCGAGCCCGACGAGCGTCTGGCGGTCGAGGCGGACCAGGGTTCCCGGAGGGTGCGGCAGCTTGGAGAGCTTCGAGAGTGCTTCGAGCGCTTCGATGACCGAGACCCGCAGGTCCGGGTCCTTCGCCTGCAGCGAGGTGCGGTAGTCGATGAGGACCCGACGCAGCCGGACGAGTGCGTCGTCGACCTCGCCGACCTGCGGCGGGATCGCGCGCTCGTTGCGTGTAATCGCCTGGATGAGGTCGCGGCGGAGGGTCGACGGCGACGCGCACAGACCCGGCAGACCGACCTTGGTCAGGCGGTGGCGGATGCCCTCGAGCGTGGAGCGGCGGGGGCTGACGACGAGGACGCGCTTGTGCTGCGACGCGAGCACGCCGATCGCGTTCACGATGGTCTGCGTGCCGCCCGTGCCTGGAAGCGTCGTGACGACGAGCGAGTTGCCGGCACCGATCTGCGCGATGACGTTCTCCTGTTCGACGTCCGCGTCGAGCAGCAGGGTGTCGGTCGACGGCGGGCGGTCGTCCTGGCCCGGCGCGTCGACGGGCGTGAAGCTGCTGCGCACGAGGCCGACCGCACCCTCGTCGCCGGCGACGGCGTCGAGGATCGGGTGGTCGAGCTTGGCGGCGTCGTCGAGCAGGGAGTGACCGACGGCGGCGAACGAGGAGACGAGCAGACGCGGCTGGACGGTGAACCATTCGAGCCCGGCGGCGAGCGAGCGGAGGCGGTCGATGACGGGCTGCGGCTTGAAGACCCCGCCCGACTCGCTCAGCGCGACGAACTCGTCGGGATCGAGGACGATGCCGAACTGCTCGCGGAGGGCGCGGACGAGTTCCGGGTTCGCGGTCGTGGCGCCGCGCAGCTTGACCTCGTAGTCGCGACCGTACCGGCGGATGGCCAGCGGCCGGAGCAGGACCGGCGCGCTGAAGTCCTCACCCTGATGCGTCCACTGGGCGAGACCGACGGCGAGGTGGACGGCGTCGATGCCGCGGACGGTGGAGAGCTCGATGCCCTTCGTCGTGATGCGGTCGGCGGCGCGCTTCGCACCGCGGAGCGCGATCTCGTCACGGATGAGGTTCGACAGCAGCGTCGATTTGCCCGAGATGAACTGCGGCAGACCACCGGGATGCGTCGAGCTGAGCTCCACCCGGGTCGTCGGTGCGTCCACGAAGTGGAGCAGCGGCGAGGGGCCGCCGACCGTGCTGAGCTGCTGACGCCAGGCGTGCAGCGCCGTGTCGACCACGCCTGCCGATGCCGCCACGGGACCCTCGCGGAGTTGCGCCTCCGCTGCTTCCCGTTCGACTCCGGACGTCACGTCGCCGTCATCCCGTCTCTTCTCTAGCCGCCACACACTTGCACCATACGTGCCCGGTAGTGGAAACACCGGGAAGCGGTGCGGTTTTTCGCCGAGTCCGCCGAGGAAATGTGCGACGCGCGCGTCGTCCGAGGGTCAGGAGACGCCGAGGAGGCCGGAGAGCACCATCACCGCGGTGCCGCGCAGGACGATGTCGGCGCCCTGCTCGCTCATCCGGATCTGCACGCCGCCGTGGAACTCGGTCATCGTGCGCGCCCGCACGGTCTCGATCGCCGCGTCGAGGAGTACGCCGGCGAGCAATTCTTCCGGGCCGCTCACCACGATCTCCGACAGGTTCAGTGCACCGACGATCGCGGCGAGCGAGACACCGAGGCGCTCCCCCGCGGCGCGCAGGATCTCCTCGCGACGCTGCTCGACCTCCGCGGCGGGAAGATCGCTCGCCTCGGCCGCCGCGAGGAGCTCGCGCAGGTGCGGCACGGCCAGCCAGGCCTCGAGACACCCCCGCTTCCCGCAGGCGCACAGCGGCCCGCCGTCGGTGCCGACGACCACGTGGCCGATCTCACCGGCGGCGAACCGGCTCCCGAAGAGCGGATGGCCGCCCACGAGCAGCCCCGCCCCGACGCCGTTCCCGACGCTCACGAGCATGAGGTCGCCGTCCGCCCCGCCGAAGCTGTACTCCGCGAGCACCGCGGCATTGGCGTCGTTCGCGACGAGGACCGGCACCTGGGCGACCTGCTCGATCGCCCCCTGGAGGTCGACGTCGGTCCAGCCGAGGTTCGGGGCGCTGCGGACCGTGCCGGTCATGTCGACGACGCCGGGCGAACCGACCCCGATGCCCAGCACCTCGACCGTCGCCTCCTCGACGAGGTCTGCGGCGAGCGCGACGGCCTTCGCGATCGCGTCCGTCCCCGTGGCGCCGTCGAGCGGCACCTCGAGCATCGTCACGACCTCGCCGTCGAGGGTCAGCACAGCACCTCTGAACACCTCGGTGTCGGAGAGGTCGAGGCCAACGATCTGGAACTCGTCGCGGTTGATGTCGATGAGCGTGGCGGGCTTGCCCGGGCGAGAGGTCTCGCGGAGGCCGACCTCGACGATGAGGTTGTCCGCGATGAGCGAGGCGACGAGGTCGGAGATACTCACCCGGGTCAGGCCGGTGGCGCGGGCGATGTCGGCCCGACTCATGGCACCGCTGGCGAAGAGGGTCTGGAGGACGAGCGCCCGGTTGTGACCACGGGCGTGCTCCGGCAGGACCTTCGCATTCGGCCGCAGCCGCCGCGCCGGGGTGTACGAGAAGGATTCGATCCGCTCCGACGCGATCCCGCCGCCGCTTCCGAATCCACCAGCACTCATGCGATAAGTAAAGCAGGCTGCGCCTCATCGTGCGGCACCGCGATGTCACCCGATGGTCACCGACACGTCGCCCGCCGGGCACCGCTGCGACCCGTACGACGCGGAGCATCATGGGTGTGAGGATCGCAATCGTGACCGAGTCGTTCCTGCCGCAGATGAACGGCGTCACCCACTCCCTGCTCCGCATCATGGAGCACTTCGCGGACCGAGGGGACGAGGTGCTCGTCATCGCCCCCGGCGCCGGAGCCTCGACGCCGCGACTCCACGAGGGCTTCCGGGTGGACGGCGTCCCGTCGATCCCGCTCCCCCGCTACCGGAACGTGCGGGTCGCCGCCGGCGGGGTCGGCCGGATCACGGAGCTCCTCCGCGGCTTCCGCCCCGACGTGGTGCACCTGGCCTCGCCGTTCGTCCTCGGCTGGCGCGGTGTCCAAGCCGCCGAGCGCCTAGGCGTCCCGACCGTCGCCGTGTACCAGACCGACATCCCGGCCTACGCCGGACGGTACGGATTCCCGGTCGCCGAAGCGTTGCTGTGGCAGCACGTCGAGCGCCTCCACGGCCGGTCGACGCTCACGCTCGCGCCGTCACGGCAGTCGATCGCTCAGCTGGAGGCGCACGCCATCCCGCGGGTCCGCCTGTGGGTGCGCGGCGTCGACGCCGTGCGGTTCTCCCCGGAGCGGCGCAGCGAGGCCTGGCGTCGTTCCGTCGCTCCCGGCGGCGAACGGATCGTGGGCTACGTCGGTCGGCTCGCGGCCGAGAAGCAGGTCGAGGACCTCGCTGTGCTCGGTGGGCTCCCGGGCGTCAAGCTCGTCATCGTCGGCGAGGGGCCGCTGCGTGCCTCGCTCGAACAGCGGCTCCCGAACGCGGTCTTCACCGGATTCCTGGGCGGCGAGGAGCTGGCGGTCGCGATGGCGGGACTGGACGTGTTCGTCCACCCCGGCGAGTCGGAGACCTTCTGCCAGACCATCCAGGAGGCGATGGCCTCTGGCGTACCCGTCGTCGCGACCGGTCGAGGTGGGCCGGTCGACCTCGTCGACTCCAGCCGCACCGGGTGGCTGTACGAACCCGGCAGGCTCGAACAGCTGCGCGGGTTCGTCCAGGACCTCGTGGGCGACGAGGTGAAGCGGGCGGCGTTCGGTGCCGCAGCTCGGGCAGGCGTCCTGCCGCGCAGCTGGAAGAGCGTCAGCAGCGCCCTGATCGGGCACTACAGTGACGCCATCGAGCTGCACGAGGGCGCTCGGGCACGGCGGAGTGGTCTCGACCCGCGTGTTCAGGTGCCTCGGGTCACTCGCCCGGGTACCGGACGCCGATCTGGCGCCTGACCTCGTCGAGGGTCTCCATGATCGCGACCGTCTCGGCGAGCGGCATGATGTCACCGGAGAGGCGGCCCTCGGAGGCGAGCCGTTCGAGCTCCCACGCCTGGAAGTGCATCCCACGGCCGTCCACCTCGGAACGGTAGGTCTCCACGACCTCGCCGTCGGTGCCGAACACCCGGAAGGTCGTCGCCGTGTACCAGACGCGGTCGAACTCGATCCAGCCGTCGGTCCCGACGATGGCCGCGCGGTTCGGGCCGACGGTGTTGCTCGCCGACAGGGTGTTCGCCACCTGGCCGTCCGCGTAGCCGAAGAGGGTCGCGACCTGCATGTCCGCCCCCGTGTCGCGGAGCGCGGCCGTGGCCTGGATCGTCGTCGGGGTCCCGAAGACGGACGACGCGAAGGAGACCGGGTACACGCCGAGGTCGAGCAGCGCGCCGCCGCCCAGCTCGAGGTTGTTCATGCGGTGCTCCGGGTCGTCCGAGAGCAGTTGGGTGTGATCGGCGACGAGGCTGCGCGGCTGCCCGATGACGCCGTCGGCAAGCAGCTCGCGGAGCCGGACCATGTGCGGGAGGAACCGGGTCCACATCGCCTCGAGGACGACCAGGCCACGCTCCGCGGCGAGCGCCACGACCGCCTGCGCCTCGGCGGCGTTGAGGGTGAAGGGCTTCTCGATGAGGACGTGCTTCCCGGCGTCGAGCGCCAACACCGCCTGCTCGGCGTGGAACGGGTGCGGGGTCGCGATGTAGATCACGTCGACCTCGGGGTCGGCGGCGAGTGCCTCGTACCCCACGTGGACGTTCGGGATGTCGAACTCGGCGGCGAACGAGGCGGCGGTCTCGGCGGATCGCGAGGCGACGGCTCGGACGTCGAATCCGTGCCGTCGGAGGTCGGCGGTGAAGCTCTTCGCGACGCCGGCGGGGCCGAGGATGCCCCATCGCAAGCCGGTGGACGGTTCTGCCGCGGGGGTTCCCGTTCCGGTCCGGTCGATGTCCTGCTCCGTCATGGCTCTCCTTCGATGCGCGTTCCAGCAGCCTACTGGAGGGCCTCCGGCGCTCGGGATTTCGGGGCTAGCCCTGCTCGGGCTCGCGGCGCCTCGCCGTAGGCTGAGGGTTCGACCGAGCCCCGCCGACCGCGCTGAGGCCCGGTCCATCCTGGGGGGATGCGTTGTGGGGCCGAAGGAATCGACCGGACGTCGACGTGCGCTGTCGCACGCCCGGAACCTCGCGATCGGCGTCGTCGGTCTCCTCGCCCTGAGCGGCTGCGTCTCGGAGCCGGCCCCGCCTCCGGTGACGGTCGTCGTCACCCAGCAGCCCGACCCGTCGCCCTCCGTCGCCCCGGTCCCCACCTCGACCGCGCGCGACGCCCTGCCTCCTGAACCGGCGCCGATCGTGCCGAACGCGCCGGCGGAACCGGCGGAACCCCTTCCGGAGGGCCCCGCGTTCGACCTCGGGCCGCGGGACGGCGCGCTCGGTCCGGTCGTCTCGGACGCCGATGGCAACCCGCTCACCTACACGGTGGTCGCCGGCGACGTGTTCTTCGACATCGCGCAGCGCTTCGACCTGCCGCAGCAGCAGCTGCTCCGCATGAACCCGTCGATCCCCGGCCTCGGACTCGACATCTACATCGGCGACATCGTCAACCTCGACTGGACGACCACGCGTTGAGCCTCGGCGCCCGCCGGTGTCAGCCGAACGGGATGGTGCCGACGAGCACGCCGACGACGAGCATCACGAGCGAGACGATCGCGGCGCGCCACAGGACCTTCTTGTGGTGGTCGCCGAGGTTCACGCTGGCGAGCGAGACGAGCAGGAGGATGGCCGGCACGAGCGGGCTCTGCAGGTGGACCGGCTGACCGGTGATCGACGCACGCGCCATCTCGACCGGTTCGATGCCGAAGGTCGAGGCGCTCTCGGCCAGCACCGGCAGGATGCCGAAGTAGAACGCGTCGTTGCTCATGAAGAACGTCATCGGGATGCTGAGCACCCCGGTGATGACCGCGAGGAACGGACCGAGCTCCGTCGGGATGATGTCGACGATCCAGTCGGCCATGGCGGTGACCATGCCGGTCCCGTTGAGGACACCGATCAGCACACCGGCCGCGAGCACCATCGATACCACGCCGACGATGCTCGGGGCGTGTGCGACGATCTCCTTGGACTGCTGCGCGAGCCTCGGGAAGTTCACCAGGAGGGCGATGGCGGTGCCGACCATGAACACGTAGGGCAACGGGACGAGGTCGAGCACGAGCAACGTCATGACCGCGACCGTGAGCACGAGGTTGACCCAGATGAGTCGCGGGCGCAGGGTGTCGCGCTCGGGGTCGAGCATCGTGTCGGCCATGGCCGTGTCGTCGGGGCGGACGAGGGTCGCGAGGCGCCCACGGGCACTGGTCGAGAAGGTCGTCGACATGCCACCGGTGAGCGGGTGGTCGGCGGGCCCGGAACCCGAAGCCGGTGCTGCGACGCCGGAGGCACCGTCGCCGAGGAGGTCGACGCCCGCGAGGCGCTTGCGCTCCCCCAGCCCGAGGAACCAGGCGAAGGCGAACACGAGGACGAGGCCGGCGGCGAGCGACGGCAGCATCGGGACGAAGATCTCGGTGGGCGAGACACCCAGGGCCGAGGCGGCTCGGACGGTCGGCCCACCCCACGGGACGATGTTGAGCGTGCCGTTCGCGAGCCCGGCGACGCAGGTGAGGACGACCGGGTTCATGCCGAGCCGTAGGTAGATCGGCAGCATCGCGGCGGTCGTCACGATGAAGGTCGTCGACCCGTCGCCGTCGAGTGACACCGCGCCCGCCAGGAGCGCCGTACCGACGACGATCTTCGCCGGGTCATTGCCCAGCGCACGGACGATGAACCGGACGAGCGGGTCGAAGAGCCCGACGTCGATCATGATCCCGAAGTACATGATCGCGAACATCAACAGGGCGGCGGTCGGAGCGAGGCTGCCGATCGCCTCGATGACCATGTCGCCGAGCCCGAGTCCGGCGCCGGCGAACAGCCCGAAGACCGTGGGGACGATGATGAGCGCCACCATCGGGGTGAGGCGCTTCGTCATGATCAGCACCATGAAGGTGAGGATCATCGCGAATCCGAGAATGACCAGCATGTCGACTCCTTCGTCTGCGTGCACCGCGGTGTGCACGACGGGACGCGGCGCGGCGACACGGGCGATGGACCGAGCGCGGCGGGCGTTCCCGGAACCGTACGGGAGCGGCACGGAGCTGTCTCGCTTGTGGGCATTCGGCTCGGATCTGCGGGTTACACGGCCTTCTGCGCATTCTGCTCATCACGCGGTCGACGCCGCCCATCGCCCCGGCGACGTACGATCGGAGCCATGATCGGCGACGAAGCGGAGCGGCCAGGTCGACGACGGGGCGGGCGCTCCAGCTTCGCGGCGCAGGTGCTCGTGCTGCAGCTGGTCGTCGTCATCGCGGTCGTCGCCGTGTGCACGGGCGTGTTCGCCTGGATGAGCAGCGAGCGCCTCGTGCAGGAGGCCCAGTCCACCGCCCTCGCGATCGCCCAGAGTGTCGCGAGCGATCCCGACGTCCGCACCGCCGTGACGCTCGAGGCACGTACCCCGGGGACGCCGACGGCGGCCGACCTCCGGACCGGCCCCCTGCAGGAGCTCGGCCGTGAGGTCGGCGCACGGACCGGGGCGCTCTTCGTGGTCATCACCGACGAGCGCGGGATCCGTCTGGCGCACCCCGACCCCGACCAGCTCGGGCTCCGGGTGAGCACCAGCGCGGAAGCGGCCTTGGCCGGTACGGAGTCGGTCTCGTGGGAGACCGGCACCCTCGGCCCGTCCGCGCGCGCCAAGGTGCCCGTCTTCGCCGCCGAGTCCTCCGACACCGGTGGGGCCGTGGTCTCGTCCGGCGCCGGCGAGGTCGTCGGCGAGATCAGCGTCGGGTTCGCCCCGCAGCGCGTGTTCGCCGACGTCGTGGGCGAGACCATGCTGGTCGCGGGCGCAGCGCTCCTCGCGCTGACGATCGGCCTGGTCGCTTCGATGCTCATCCGGCGCCGGCTGCGGCGGCTGACCCTCGGCCTCGGACCGGAGGAACTCGCCGCGCTCGTGCAGAACCAGGCTGCCGTCCTCGGCGGGGTCGGCGAAGGCGTCCTCGGTGTCTCGCCGGACGGCGTCGTGACGGTGTGCACCGATCAGGCGGCCAGGCTCCTCGACATCGGGTCGGTCGTCGGGCGCCGGTTCGACGACCTCGACCTGCCCGATCCACTGGTGGACCTCGTCGTGGACGACGCCGCATCGCCGACCTCGGCCCAGCTCGTCGTCGGGTCCCGCGTCCTGTTCGTCGACGTCCGGCCCGTGTCCCGGGACGGCGTCGACCTCGGGCGGGTGGTCGTCGTCCGCGACCGTACCGACGTCGAGGCGCTCACCCGGCGGCTCGACGCGGTCGCGACGATGACGACCGCCCTCCGCGCGCAGCGGCACGAGTTCGCGAACCGGTTGCACGCGATCTCCGGACTCCTCGAGACCGGGCAGGACGCCGAGGCCCGCGACTATCTCGCCAACGTGCTCGACCATGGACCGCTGAAGTACCCGGTGCAACACGCGGACCGACTCACCGAGCCCTACCTCCAGGCCTTCCTCGGCGCGAAGGGCGTCGAAGCCGCGGAACGCGGGGTGCTCGTGACCATCGGCTCCGAGACCCTCGTCACCGGCTCCCTGTGCGATCCTGAGGACGTGACCACCGTCCTCGGCAACCTGCTCGACAATGCGGTGAACGCGGCCGTCGCGGGCCGGGTCCGACCGGCCTGGGTGGAGGTCGAGGTCCTCGACCACGGCACCGAGCTGCACTGCTCCGTGATGGACTCGGGCGACGGCGTCGTGGCGACCGGCCAGGACGACGCTCCACCCGCCTCCCCGACCAGCGACCACGGCGCTCTGGACGACGTCCACGGCCACGGGTTCGGTCTGCCCCTCTCACGCGACATCGCCCGTCGTCGAGGAGGGGACGTCTGGTTGGCGTCTCCCGGCGTCCGCGGCGAACACGGAGCGGTCTTCTGCGCGCGGCTCCCCGGGACGGTCGTAGCGGCGCCGTCCATGGCGGGAGACGGATGATGGCGGCCGATCTCACCGTGCTGGTCGTCGACGACGACTTCCACGTCGCCCGCCTGCACTGCCGGATCGTCGACGAGGTCGACGGGTTCCGTGCGCTCAGTCCTGTCGGGTCTGCTGCCGAGGCCGCACGGACCATCGCCGCCGAGCCGCCCGACCTCGTGCTCCTCGACGGCTACCTTCCCGATCGGAACGGGCTCGAGCTCCTCGTGGACCTCCCGATCGACACCATCGTCGTCTCCGCAGCGTCGGACGGTGCGTCCGTGCGCCGAGCGCTTCGTGCGGGAGCCCTCGGGTATCTGGTGAAGCCGTTCGCGCCCCAGGTGCTCCAGGACCGGCTCGCCGCCTACGCCCGCTTCCGCAACGTCCTCGACGAGGCGGTGAACGCCGACCAGGAGAGGATCGAGCGCGCCCTGCGCATCCTGCACTCCGGCGACGCTGGGGCGACGACCCGGTCGAGATCCGCGACGGAGACGGCAGTCCTCGAAGCGGTGTCGGAGGCGGACGGAGAGCGCTCGGCCGCCGAAGTAGCCGAGCTGGTCGGCGTCTCACGCGCGACGGCGCAACGGTATCTCTCCGCGCTGGCCGCTCGAGGTCTCCTGACGACGCAGCTGCGGTACGGGACCACCGGGCGTCCAGAGCACCGATACGCGCCGCCAGGCGTCGGCCGCTGAGGCGTCCACACGCCGTCGGCTGGGCGATCCCCCCACGACATCGCCCAGCCCGGCACGTGAACCAACTCTTCGCCGATGGAACGCGGAATGCCCCCGCACTCCGTGATCCATCCGTCGTCGCACGACGATCAGCAAAGTGAGTTAATCACCCGATTCAGTTTAGGGTGACCTCACGACGCATGCGTCAGGGCTACCCCCTAACGTGCAGCCGACCGCTCAGGCGTCCTGCGCCTCGAAGGCTGCGTCGAGGACGGCAAGAACCTCGGCCTGGCGATCCGCGACGATGACCGCCGCGATGAGGATCCGCCACATGGTGTCGACCGCATTGAGGAGGTCGGTCCGGCCGGCCAGCAGGTTCGAGATGAGCTGCGTCCCGGTGAAGAACGCGACGAAGGACCTCGCCAGTTCCGCCGGCTCGAGCGGAGACTGCAGCTCACCGAGCTCGATCGAGGCCTGCACCCGCTCCTCGACGCTCGCGATCCACTGCTCGTGGAACGCGGTCGTCGGAGCCTGGATGACGCCCTGCTCGAGGGACAGCCGCAGGCCGGCGCGGGCGATGGGATCGGTGAGCAGCTGCTCGGTGATGAGGCGGGAGGCCTGGACCAGCCCACCGAACGGCGAGGGCGCGGTGGTCGGCGCGGTCAGCGCAGCGATCGAGCGCGTGCTCTGCTCGTTGATGACGGCGATCGCCAGTTCCTCTTTCGAGGGGAAGTAGAAGTAGAGCGAACCCTGCGTCGTCCCCGCCTCGCGGGCGATGTCCGACAGGCTCGCCTGTCCGTAGCCGACCCGGTCGAACATGCGGGCGGCACCTTCGACGACGGTCTGGCGTCGTTCATGACCTCGTTGCTGCTGTGGTCGTCGTTCGGGCATGTGCGTTTCCTGCTTCTGTCATCCCCCGATTCAGGGATAAGCGTACCCACTCCGAGCTGAGAAGACGGTGTCGAACGCGGCAGAAATTCGGAACAAGTCGACCGACTTGATCGCGAGAAGATCCCGGTCGGGTCGCAAAAGGGCGCATCGAGGGTGTCATCACCGACCGCGACCGAGCGGACTCACTCGCGTCGGGTGACCAGGGCGAACCGTTCGCGGAGCTCAGGTGCGTCGGCGAACGGTCGCCAGCACAGGCCGTCGTCCTCCCGCATCGCAGCTACCGGACGGAGGGCGACGAGTCGCTCACCGAAGCGCAGGGCGTCGAGGAACAGGGTGTCGTTCCCCGCGTCGATCGTCAGCGAGCGCGGGTACCAGCCGCGCGCCGCGAGCGCGCCGGCCAACCAGGCCGAGTACGCCGGGTCCTTGCCGGGCTCGGGACGGAGCAGCTCCTGGTCGGCGAGATCGGACCACTCGATGACGTCCTTCGCCGACAGCGGGTGCGCGGCGCGCATGACGACGCCGAGCGGCAGCGCAGCGATCTCCTCTGCGGCGAGCTCGTCCGGCAGCTCCATCGGCAGACGCACGATGGTGGCGTCGAGACGACCGGTGGTGACGAGGTGCAGCTGCTCGACCGGTTCGATCGCGACGGCGACCGCCGGGACGTCGATGCGGCGACCGGCCTCGGAGACGACCGCGTCCCACGTCGTCGGCGGACGGCCGACCCGGATGTGCCGAGCCGGTGACGCGGGATCCATGTCGGCGACGACGTCGATGAAGGTGCGGACCTTCAGCAGGAAGCGCTGCCCCTCACGCGTCGGGCGGTACTCCTCCCCCAGGACGCTGAACAGCTCGACCCCGAGCGCAGCCTCGAGCCGCCGCAGCTGCTGCGCCAGGCTCGGCTGTGCGACCCCGAGCAGGTTCGCCGCGGCACCGAGCGTCCGAGCATCCGCGACGACCACGGCCGACCGCAGCTGACGAAGGGTGACGGCGTCGCGTTCGAGTTGGCGGTGGAGGTCGTGCGTCATGCTTCGAGCCTACGGCGTGCTCGCAGCCCTACCCGACAGGCGAAGCCGTGCTCGCCTGGACGACCGTACCTCCGACTGTGCCCCTGGAGGGACTCGAACCCCCAACCCTTTCCTTAGGACGGAACTGCTCTTCCATTGAGCTACAGAGGCTGACCCGACGAGTTTAGCCGGTCGCTCAGGCGGCGGGCGCCAGGTACTGCTCCCAGTCGGGCTCCGAGCGCTCGACGCCCCGCACCATCCACTGCGAGCCGTGCGGCGTCCCCGGTGAGACCCGGAGGCTCCAGTTCATCTCCATCGGCGTGCGGTCGCCCTTCACGTTGTTGCAGCGCAGACAGCAGGCCACGAGGTTCTCCCAGCTGTCCACACCCCCGCGCGAGCGCGGCTGCACGTGGTCGATTGTCGTCGCCGCCTTCCCGCAGTAGGCGCAGCGGTGGCCGTCACGGCGCAGCACCCCGCGGCGGGTCACGGGCACCCGGCGGGCGTTCGGGATCCGGACGTATCTGGTGAGCAGGATGACCGACGGCCGATCGAACGATCCGCTCGTCGCCACCACGGGATGCGAGGAGTCGATCTCGACGACGGTCGCCTTGTGATGCATCACGAGCACGAGGGCCCGCTTGAACGAGACGATCGCGAGCGGCTCGTAGCCCGCGTTCAACACCAGTGTGCGCATGCACGTTCCCTTCCGAAGGGCCACGACGGCTGCCGCGACCGGTCGACGATCACCACCTGCAGCGTCCGTGACGCGCCGGATCGAGTCGTCTCCGGGGAACAAAAAAGGGCACTGTCATGACGACAGCACCCTCTTGACCCACGGCGGAGCCGCGGCACGCTTGGCTGGAATGCCGCAGCACGTAGAGGCCGCGACCATTCGCGACCACGTGGCGACGTATAGCGTGCATCAGCTCCTGAACCTCTCCGAGTTGCAGAGCACCAGATTAACCCACACCGACCGGATTTCCGCACGTTGCAGGAGAATTCCCCTCCGCGCCACCTCGGCTTCGACCGGCGGACACCGCATGGTCGCAAACGGTGACCCCGCATCGACGACGAATCGCGTCCCTCCGACGGAGGGACGCGATCCAGGTCGAGCGGGTCGGATCAGCCGACGCCCGGCGGGTAGAGGTAGAGCGCCACGGCACTGGCGGCGATGGTGCGCGTGTTGTAGCTGTGACGCGCGGACCCCCAGTTGTACTCCTCCAGGGTGACCGTCCCGTCGGCGTTGACCGACTGCACGTAGGCGACGTGGTTGTAGTTGAACCAGGCGACGGAGCCGGCGATGGCGTTGGTCCCCTTGTTGTACTGCCACGAGTCCGCCCAGCCGTAGGCACTGCTCGGCGGCAGGCCGTTGCCCCAGGTGAAGGCCCAGTTCCCGCTCGGCGTGCCTGCGTCGCGGTTGAGTCGCCAGGCGACGAAGTCCACGCACTCACGGTAGTAGTAGCGCAGTGGTGACAGCCCGCCGCCCTCGTCGTCGGTCGCCTGGTCGAACCAGGGGTAGTCGTCGCCGGCCTGGCGTGCGCCGACGGTGATCGAGTAGGTGGCGTTGCTGGCAGCTGCAGCGGCGTCGAGCTGCCGCTGGCGCTCGGCGAGCTCGTCCGGCGTCGTCGCACTGTAGAGATCGCGAGAGATCGGGGCGTCGGCCACCTTGTCGGAAGCGACGACGCTCTGGGCGCCGGAGGTCTTCAACTGCTCCGAGGCGGACGTCCCGTACGTGGTCTGCGCGCTGCTGCTCGCCGCATACGCCGGGAGGGCGACGGTGGCGACCAGTGCCGGCACGAGGAAGGCCATGGTGGCGACGCCGCGGACGGATCCGGGTCGGGCTCCGGACGGCTTCGGCTTGCGCACGGCGACCGTCGACGCGGTCGGCTTGACCGGGGGCTTGCTGCGCGCGACGCGGTCCGCGCCGGTGCGGAGCGGAGCGACGGTCGCGAACGAGGTGTCAGTGGCGGACGTCACGGTGAAAGATTGCGGGGTCGTCGGCTCCGGCGCGGCGGGCTTCGTCAGCGGCCGCTCGTCGAGACGGACCTCGCCGGTCGTGACGGCGGCGTCGGCCTCCTCGACCACGGCATCGTCGAGGATGATCTCGGGGTGCTCGACGGGTGCGTCCGGAGCGACGTCGGCGACAAGCGCGTCGTCGGTTGCCGACTGGGACGGGGTGGTCGGCTCCGCCTGCTTCGCGGCCTGCTCCTGGAGTCGGAGCTGCTTCCGGGTGAGGACGTTCGGGGTCGTCTCGGCCTGTTCGGGGCCGCTCTCGCCAGCTGCAGTCAAGTGGATTCCTCCGGCACCCCGCATGAGCGACGACGATCGCGGTGTGGCGATCGGCATGGCGCAGCCCCATCCGACGATTGATGTCGGTTCGTGTGGCCGAGGGACGGGCTAGGGGGTGCCTCGGTCGTCTTCCTGGGGCCAGATCATGGCCTTCAGGACGAGTGACAGCCTACGGGTTACCCCTCGGAAAGTCACGTTTCGATCACGGGAAAACGGGGACATGAGGGAATCCTCATACACGTCTCATGCTCACGCGGCAGGGGTCTCCACGAAGATGTGCGTCGCGAGCTCGTTGGGCAGCTCGAGGCCGCCCTCGACACCGTCGATGGTGACGAGCACGTAGCCGCCCGCTGCCGCGAAGGTTCCCGAGCGACCCGGCATGACGCCGGCCTGCTTCAGCTGCAGGAGGAGTTCGGGGTCGACCTGCGCCGGCTCGCCGAGACGTCGGACCGTCGCCGTGACCGGCTCGGAGCGTCCTTCGACGAGGCCGACGATGTTGATGACGCCCTGCGAGAAGGCGACGGCGGGGCTGTCGCCGAACTCGTCGAGTCCGGGGATCGGGGTGCCGTACGGCGACTCGGTGGGGTGGTTGAGCATGTCGAGCAGCTTGCGCTCGACCTGCTCACTCATGACGTGTTCCCAGCGACAGGCTTCCTCGTGGACGAACTCCCACTCGAGCCCGATGACGTCGCTCAGGAGGCGCTCAGCCAGGCGGTGCTTCCGCATGACGTGGACCGCCTTGCGTCGGCCCGGTTCAGTGAGCTCGAGGTGCCGGTCGCCCGACACGACGACGAGTCCGTCGCGCTCCATCCGACCGACCGTCTGCGAGACCGTCGGTCCGGAGTGCCCGAGGCGCTCGGAGATCCGCGCACGAAGCGGGATGATGTTCTCCTCCTCGAGCTCCAGAATGGTGCGGAGATACATCTCTGTGGTGTCAATCAAATCGGTCATCGACGCCCTCCCTGCCCGATTGCACGTTCCCGGTAAGCCTAGTGCGCGGCGGCGACGTTCCCGCGCCAAGCCACTCCGCCCCGCGTGGACGCATCCGGGCGCCGTGGCACGACGCCATGAGGCCCCCGCCTCTAGAATCGCCGTATGCCGGAGATCACGATTCCCACGTCCCTTCTGCCCGCCGATGGTCGATTCGGCTGCGGCCCCTCCAAGATCCGACCTGAGCAGATCGCAGCGCTCTCCGAGGCCGGCCTGTCCCTCCTCGGCACCTCCCACCGTCAGGCTCCCGTCAAGCAGCTCGTCGGCCGCGTGCGCGCCGGCCTGGCCGACTTGTTCCGCGCCCCCGAGGGCTACGAGATCATCGTCGGCAACGGCGGCTCGACCGCGTTCTGGGACGCGGCCGCCTTCGGCCTCATCGAGCAGCGCAGCCAGAACCTCGTCTTCGGCGAGTTCGGCGGCAAGTTCGCCAAGGCGGCGGGCGCCCCGTGGCTCACCGCTCCGGACGTCCGTGAGGTGCCGGGTGGATCCCGCATCGATCCCGAGGTGGTCGAGGGCGTCGACGTGTACGCCTGGCCGCATAACGAGACCTCGACCGGCGTCATGGCCCCGGTGCGACGCGTGTCCGGCGACGCCGGCGCCCTCACGGTGATCGACGCGACGAGCGCCGCGGGTGGTGTGGACTTCGACGCGAGCCAGGCGGACGTCTACTACTTCGCACCGCAGAAGAACTTCGCATCCGACGGCGGCCTGTGGTTCGCGCTCTGCTCCCCCGCGGCGATCGAGCGCATCGAACGGATCGCGGCGAGCGGCCGCTACATCCCGGAGTTCCTGAGCCTGAAGAACGCGGTCGACAACTCCCGACTCGAGCAGACGCTCAACACTCCCGCGTTGTCGACGCTCGTGCTCCTCGAGGAGCAGATCTCGTGGATCAACGGCAACGGCGGCCTCGCCTGGGCATCGGCACGGACGGCCGAGTCCTCCGGCGCCCTGTACGAGTGGGCCGAGCGCACCTCCTACACGACGCCGTTCGTGACGAACCCCGACCACCGCTCGCAGGTCGTCGTCACGATCGACTTCGACGACGCCATCGACGCCGCGCTGGTCGCGAAGACCCTCCGGGCGAACGGCATCGTCGACACCGAGCCCTACCGCAAGCTCGGCCGCAACCAGCTGCGCGTCGCGACCTTCACGGCGATCGACCCCGCAGACGTCCGTCAGCTCATCGCGAGCATCGAACACGTCGTCGGGGCGCTCTGATCCGTCTCCCCCGCTGAACGCCGAACGGGCGGTCGAACCCTCTCGAGGTTCGGCCGCCCGTTCGTCTGTCGCGTGGTGCGCGAGTGCTACTCGTCCTCGAACCGGTCGTCGTCCTCGTCGGAGTCCTCGTCCTCGTCCGAGTCGTCCTCGTCCTCGTCCGAGTCGTCGTCATCCGAGTCGTCCGACGCCGCATCGACGTCGTCCTCGTCGTACTCGAGTTCGATGCCGTCGCGGTCGCGGTCGCGGGGATCCCCGGACAGCGCGACATCGTCGTCGTCGAACTCGTCGGTGTCATCCGCGTCGTCGAGCGCGTCGTCAGCCGCAGCCGCAGCCGCTGCCTCCTGCGCGGCGCGGTAGTCCGCGAGGCGTTCCGACCACGGCACCCACTGCGGAGCCAGCAACGCGCCGTCGCCGGGCATCAGCTCCGTCTCGAGCACGTTGGGCGCGGCGTCGTCGGCGGTCCGCGAGAGCGTCACCGTCCAGAACCATCCGGGGTAGCCCGCCATCGTGTTCGCGAACAGCAGCGAGACGACGTGATCATCGACCACGACGTGCCCGGCCGGCTCACCGACCGTGCTCGCGGGCGTGATCTCCTGCAGCGCTTCGCGCGCGAGCTCCACGGCCGCGATCAGGGTCTCGTCCGGCACGGGTGCCGGGGTCGACTCGCCATCGGTGCCGTCGTCCGAGCGATGCTCGTCCGACTCGGCTCGTGTGTCCGTGTCGGCCGTGACGTCGCGATCCTCGACGGGCGTCTCCTGATCGGCGTCAGGCATCCAGCTCGTCCGCGACCTTGCGCAGCACAGCAGCGATCTTCGTGCTGTGACTGCTGTTCGGGTACTTGCCGCGGCGCAGGTCGCCGCCGATGCCGTCGAGGAGCTTCACGAGGTCCTCGACGATGATCGCCATGTCGTCGGCCGGCTTGCGCTTCAGCTTGACGAGGCTGGGCGGAGCCTCGAGGACGCGCACGGACAGCGCCTGGGCGCCGCGCTTGCCGTCGGCGATGCCGAACTCGAGCCGCGTCCCCGGCTTCACGCCGGCCGTGCCCGCGGGCAGTGCGGAAGCGTGCAGGAAGACCTCCTGGCCGTCATCAGAGCTGATGAAGCCGAAGCCCTTCTCCTCGTCGTAGAACTTGACCTTGCCGGTGGGCATGGGAACCTCGCTGTGTGTCGTGCGCAGAAAATGCAGCGCCGTGCGGTGATCGCGCAGGAAGCGCGATCGAGAGGACCATCGGTCCTCGGCCCCCAGCCTATTCGGTGCAGCAGCCGCGTGCCTCTATCCTGGGAGCGTGACTGATGAGCAGACGCCGAGCATCTCGCGGCCCGAACGGATCCTGGCCTACATGGTCGTGACGATCGTCGCCGTGTCGATCGCCGCGTTCGTCGCGGTGATGGTCGGCACCGCCACCGGCCTCGAGCAGGGCGACTTCGCCGTCGGCGTCTGGCCGGTCGTGACGATCCTGCCGCTCGTCGGACTCCCGATCGCCTTCCTGATGCTGATCACGCTCATCATCGTGGGTGCCGTACGACGGTCCCGCGAGTCCCGCGGTCAGTCGCCGCGCTGACGACCATGGGCGAGGCCTTCGCGATCGCGCGCCGCCTCCGGGAGCTCCCGGACGACGCGCTCCGCCGGCTGACGCCCGACCGCAGGGCCTCCTCCGCCCGCATCGCGGACTTCTTCGACTTCGCCGAGGCCCTGTTGGACGATGCGAGCGTCGCCCGCCGGATGGCACTGCTCGACCGGGACACCCTCGCGGTGCTCGCCGCCGCGCTGGACGGGACCGAGCGCCGATCGCTCGCGAGCACGCTCGGACGCGAGCAGTCGGAGGTGGATGCCGCCCTGGAGCGGCTGGAGCGGGACATCCTCGTGCTGGACGACGGAGCCGGTCCGATCAGACCGGTGAGCGCGGTGGCCGCGGTGTTCGAGGAGTGGGCGGCGAGCGGCAGACCAGGCCGTGCAGAACTCCAACTTCCGGCGGCGGCGCCGACGTCCCACGCGACCCGCCCCTCGCCCGACACGGACGCCCTCGCGAGCGAGCGAGCGGCCGGCGCGGTCGGCATCGTCGGCGAGAGCCTCCATGAACTCGACCGCGAGCCCGCACGCCTGCTCGGCCGTGGAGCCCCGTCCATGCCGGACCTCAAACGGCTCGCAGCCGCGGCGGCGAGCACGCCCGACCAGATCGAGCTCGCCCTGTCCGTGGCGTCGGCTGCCGGGCTCACGGACGCGATCGGCTCCGCCATCCGCCTGAGCGAGGTCGGCGAGGCCTGGCTGGCGTCGGCCACCGCGGAACGCTGGCTTCGTCTCGCGACAGCCTGGCGCGACGCGATCCCGGCCACGATCCGCGATCGCATCCTGACGGCGTACCGGCGCGGTTCCGTCGACCTGGTCGAGGAGCTCAGCTGGTGGTACCCGTTGGCGGAGGATGCCGTCGTGGCGCCGACGCGAGCGGTCGACGCGGTCGCCGAGCTGCTCGGGGTCACCGTCGACGGCGCGACCAGCGGATTCGGACGACTCCTCGTCGACGACCACGCGGCCGACGCGGCCTCGACGCTCGCGTCCATGCTCCCCGCCGAGGTGTCGCAGGTCGTCCTCCAGGACGACTTGACGGTCATCGCGCTCGGTCCCCCGACGGCGGAACTCGACGTCCGCCTCCGGGCCCTCGCGGAGCCGGAGGGGCGCGCTCAGGCGTCGAGGTACCGCATCACGACCGCGAGCGTCACCCGGGCCCTCGCCGACGGAGACACAGCCGAGGACCTGCTCGCGTACCTCGAGTCGATCTCCCTGACCGGCGTCCCTCAGCCTCTGCGGTACCTCGTGTCCGAGGCCGCATCCCGATTCGGCCTCGTCCGCGTCGGGACGATCCGCGCGTCGGCCGACGCCTCGGCCGACCCTGGACGCAGCAGCTACATCCGCTCCGACGACGCCGGCCTGATCGCGGCGATCTCGGTCGACCAGAGCCTCGTGGCGCTCGGTCTCCGTCCGAGCGACGAGCACCGGCTCACCAGCCGGATCGAGGCGGCGACGGTCTACTGGGCCCTCCACGACGCGCGCTACCCGGTGGTCGCGGAGGACGACGGCGGCGCCCCGCTCCGGATCCGCCGGCAGCCGGTCATGCGCACCAGCCTCTCCGCTCCGGCCGCCTCGACGGAACCGGATCTGGTGTCACGGCTCCGCGCCGACGACCGCGGTGACACGAGCAGCGCATGGTTGGCCAAGCAGCTGGAGATCGCCGTCCGCGACCACACGCCGGTCACCGTGCAGCTGCAGCACGGCGAGCGCCGATCCACGTTCACGATCGAACCGGTGAGCCTCGCCGGCGGTCGCCTGCGCGGTCTGGACCGGTCGGCCGACGTCGAACGCACCCTGCCGCTCGCGATGATCACCGAGGTCCGGATCGCCGGCTGAGCGCTCGCTCAGGGGGTTGCGCACCGGATCCGCCGGTAGACTCGACCGTTATGTCTGATGGACCACTGATCGTCCAAAGCGACCGCACCGTGCTGCTCGAGGTCGCCCACCCGCTCGCCGAGGACGCCCGCCACGATCTCTCGGTGTTCGCCGAGCTCGAGCGCGCGCCGGAGCACATCCACACCTACCGGATCACCCGTCTCGGACTGTGGAATGCACGGGCCGCCGGGCACGATGCCGACCAGATGATCGAGACGCTGGAGCGGTACTCGAAGTTCTCCATCCCCGCGTCCGTGACGATCGACATGCGCGAGACCGTCAACCGCTACGGCCGGCTCGTGATCGAACGCTCCGAGGAGGGCGAGCTCGTCCTCCGCTCCACGGACCTCCCGATCCTGACCGAGGTGGCGGGCGCCAAGCGGATCGCGCCCCTCCTCATCGGGCACCCGACGCCGGACACCTTCCTCGTCGAGCCGTGGGCACGCGGCGCGCTCAAGCAGGAACTCGTGAAGCTGGGCTGGCCCGCCGAGGACCTCGCCGGGTACACCGCCGGCACGCCGCACCAGATCGACCTGGTCGAGGACGGCTGGCGCCTCCGCGACTATCAGCAGCAGGCGGTCGACAACTTCTTCTCCGGCGGTTCCGGTGTCGTGGTGCTCCCCTGTGGTGCGGGCAAGACCCTGGTCGGCGCCGGCGCGATGGCGACGGCGTCCACCAACACCCTGATCCTCGTCACGAACACGGTGTCGGCACGGCAGTGGCGTGACGAGCTGTTGAAGCGCACCTCCCTCACCGCCGAGGAGATCGGCGAGTACTCGGGGCAGGTGAAGGAGGTCAAGCCGGTCACGATCGCGACCTATCAGATCCTCACGGCCAAGCGGAAGGGCGAGTACGCCCACCTCGCGCTGCTCGACGCCATGGACTGGGGCCTCGTGGTCTACGACGAGGTGCACCTGCTCCCGGCACCCGTCTTCAAGCTCACCGCCGAGTTGCAGGCGCGGCGTCGCCTCGGCCTGACGGCGACGCTCATCCGGGAGGACGGCCGCGAGGGCGACGTCTTCTCGCTCATCGGCCCGAAGCGGTTCGACGCCCCGTGGAAGGAGATCGAGGCGCAGGGCTTCATCTCCCCCGCCGCGTGCTTCGAGGTGCGCGTCGACCTGCCGCAGGCCGACCGCCTCACGTACGCCGCGTCCGCCGACGACGAGCGGTACCGCCTCGCGGCGACCGCTCCGGCGAAGCTCGACGTCGTCCGCCAGCTCGTCGAACGGCACCGCGGTGAGCAGATCCTCGTCATCGGGCAGTACCTCGACCAGATCGAGGAGCTGGCAGAGACGCTGGGTGCCCCGCAGTTGACCGGCGCAACACCGGTCGACGAGCGAGAACGGCTCTATCAGGCCTTCCGCGACGGCACCGAGCAGGTGCTCGTCGTCTCGAAGGTCGCGAACTTCTCGGTCGATCTGCCCGAAGCGACCGTCGCCATCCAGGTGTCGGGTTCGTTCGGTTCACGACAGGAAGAGGCGCAGCGTCTCGGCCGTCTGTTGCGCCCGAAGTCCACGGGACTCACCGCGAGCTTCTACACCCTGGTGTCGCGCGACACGGTCGATCAGGAGTTCGCACAGAACCGGCAGCGCTTCCTCGCTGAACAGGGCTACAGCTACACGATCCTCGACGCCCACGCCCTGCAGAACGCGTGAAACAGGCTCTCAGAAAAGTCTCAAGAAACGTGCAGATAATGGTGTCATGACCGGACCCCGCATCCTCATCGTCGACGACGAACCGAACATCCGCGACCTCCTCACCACGAGCCTGCGATTCGCCGGCTTCGCCGTCCGTGCCGTGGGCAACGGCGCAGCCGCCATCTCGGCGGTCCTCGAGGAGGAGCCCGACCTCATCATCCTCGACGTGATGCTGCCGGACATGAACGGCTTCGGCGTCACCAAGCGTCTGCGCAGCGCCGGCTACACGGCGCCCATCCTCTTCCTCACCGCGAAGGACGACACCGAGGACAAGATCACGGGCCTCACCGTCGGCGGCGACGACTACGTCACCAAGCCATTCAGCCTCGACGAGATCGTGGCTCGCATCAAGGCGATCCTCCGCCGGACGATGCAGGCCGACGAGGATGCGGTGATCCGCGCCGGCGAGCTGACGATGGACCAGGACACCCACGAGGTCCTCGTCGGCGACACCCCCATCGACCTCAGCCCGACCGAGTTCAAGCTCCTCCGCTACCTCATGCTCAACCCGAACCGTGTCCTGTCGAAGGCCCAGATCCTCGACCACGTCTGGGAGTACGACTTCAACGGCGACGCCGGCATCGTCGAGAGCTACATCTCCTACCTGCGCCGGAAGCTCGACCAGTTCTCCAGCGAGCCGCTCATCCAGACCAAGCGCGGATTCGGCTACATGCTCAAGGCCGGAAAGGCGTAGCCCCCACCCGATGGCCGATTCCCTGTCCACCTGGTGGAGCAGCGTCTCACTCCGGACGAAGATCACCGGGGTGACGGTGCTGGTCCTCGCCTTCGGTCTGCTCGTCGCGGGCATGGGGACGACCCCGCTCCTCAAAGAGGTCCTCACCCAGCAGGCGAACGACAGTCTGGTCACTGCCGCCAAGGGCAAGATCGTCGGTGAGATCTCCGAGGACGGACAACTCCAGCTCGACGCCCCCTCGACGCTGTTCGTCGCCGTGTACGACACGAACGGCGAACTCCGGGCCTCGTCCGGGTGGGACGACAGCATCGCTCCCGAACACCCGGCGCACCTCAGCGCGAACGACGTCGCCGCGAGCGGGACCCAGATCTACACGACCACCAACGCGAGCGGCACGATCGTGTACCACGCGGTCTCCGTCCCGGTCACCCTCGACGGGTTCCGCACGGGAGCGGCGTGGGTCGCCATCTCGATGCAGGGCACCGACAACACGATCGCGACCTACCTCACGATCTTCTTCGTCCTCGGCGTGCTCATCATCGTGGTCGGAGCGCTCCTCACCCGGTGGCTGGTGACAGGCACCTTCGAACCGCTCCGCCAGGTGGAACGGACGGCCGCCGCGTTCGCCGACGGCGACTTCAGCCAGCGACTCGCGGGGTCGACGCCGAACACCGAGGTGGGGCGACTCAGCCGATCGCTCAACACGATGCTGGCCCGCATCGACCGCGCGTACTCGGACCGCGGGAAGACCATCGAGCAGATGCGGAACTTCGTCGGCGACGCGAGCCACGAGCTGCGCACCCCGCTCGTCTCCGTGCGCGGCTACGCCGAGCTCTACCGGATGGGTGCCCTCCAGACGCCGCAGGACGTCGCACAGGCCATGGAGCGCATCGAGAAGGAGGCCATCCGCATGGGTGCGCTCGTCGAGGACCTCCTCCAGCTCGCCCGCCTCGATGAGACGCGACCGCTGAACGTCGCCCCCGTCGACCTGCTCCCGATCGCGCGCGACGCCGCGCTCGACACCACGGCCCAGGCCCCCGGGCGCACGGTCCAGGTCGTCCGCGACGAACGCATGGCGCGAGCCGTCGACGACGATGCCTCCGAGACCACCGGCGAGTCCCCGGCCGCTGCCGAAGCACCACCCCAGACGGGCTCGACCGGGCCGATCTTCGGCGCGACGTTCAACCGCTTCCGGCGTCGGCCGAAGCCGTCCGGTGACGCCACCACGCCCGACACGAAGCCCATCGCAGAACCACTGACCCTGGCCGTGCCGCCGATCGTCCTCGGCGAGGAGAACAAGATCCGGCAGGTCGTCACGAACCTCATCGGAAACGCCCTGCGCTTCACGCCCGCCGACAGTCCGATCGAGCTCGCGGTCGGCACGGACGCCCGCGCCGGGACCGCCAGCATCGCCATCGTCGACCACGGCGAGGGCATCCCGCCGCAGATCCGCGAGAAGATCTTCCAGCGCTTCTGGCGTGCCGACAGTTCGCGGACCCGCGAGACGGGCGGCAGCGGCCTCGGACTGGCGATCGTCGCCTCCATCGTCGCGGCGCACGGTGGCACGGTCGACGTGACCGAGACCCCCGGCGGCGGCGCGACGTTCCGCGTCATCCTGCCGCTCGCACCGTCAGCGGCCACGAGCCCCATCGTCATCGCGGGCCCTCCGGCCTGACCCGCCGGCGGGCTGGCTCGACCCTCCTCCACAGGCTCCGGTCTGCTCCGGAGTGCGCGCCCGAGTCCTTCCTGGCCGGTTCCGGCCGGTGGCGAGCACCTACCGTCTCGGTAGCGGCGATGACAGGCATCGCCCGGACGAACGGAGTTCCCGATGGCCACTTTCCAGGTCGACAGCGACGCGGTCGAGCGCGCTTCCACGGCGGCACGCGTCACGATCGAGCAGATCCAGAACGAGGTAGCCCGCCTGCACACGCAGCTGGCGGCACTCGACGGCCAGTGGACCGGCGCTGCAGCGGCCGCGTTCCACGGTGTCGTCGAGCGCTGGAGGGGCACCCAGCGTCAGGTCGAGGAGAACCTCGGCGAGATCAGCCGAGCGCTCGCCGTCGCGGGCACGCAGTACGCCGAGATCGAGCGGGCGAACGCGAGCATGTTCAGCGGGTGACGCTCCGGCGGCGGCTGGAACGACTCGATCGACGTCAGGCCGCCGCCATGGCCGTCGCCAGCGCGATGACCCGCTCCGTGGCCGTGAGCGACCCGTCTCCCAGCATCGACGCTCCACCGACCGTGATCGTGACCCAGGTTCCGCGGAGGTTCATCTCGAGCTCAGCCCGATCGGTGATCGTCGGACTGACGCGCACGAACGCGCTATCGCCCGTCGATCTCGACGACCGAGACGCCGGGGGCAGTTCGCGCGAGCGTCAGCGAGTCCGCAAACGCGGGTCCAGCGCCGCGGAGCGTGTCGATCGATCCGGTTCGTCCGGACTCCGCGCCGGCGAAGCCGCACGTCTGGCCCCCAGCGACGAGCACCGCACCGTAGGAGACGTTGCTGGACCGATAGCTGAAGCCCGGTTCCCAGCTGGGCGAAGTGAGATCAAGGGTGGACTCGAGCGTTTCGGCGGATACGACTTCGGCACACGTACTCGGCCAGTCAGAACGTTCCGGCGAGAGCGAGTCGTGTCATGGTTCGGGCTGAGAGACGCACTGGCCCCGTCCTGCGGGCGTCCAGTCACGGCTTCACAACGTTTCGTCCGAACATGCCGCGAGGCACATACACGCTCCAGAGCCACCTCCCCCCTCACAGCGATGCAGGCGAAACGACGCAGGGCGCCTCCCGAAGGAGACGCCCTGCGCAGGTGTTGCTGCGGACTTAGAAGTCCATGCCACCGGTCGGGTCGCCGGCCGGAGCCGGGTTCTTCTCCGGCTTGTCGGCGACGACGGCCTCGGTGGTGAGGAACAGACCGGCGATCGACGCTGCGTTGAGCAGCGCGGAGCGCGTGACCTTCACCGGGTCGTTGATGCCGGCAGCGAGCATGTCGACGTACTCACCGGTCGCGGCGTTGAGGCCGTGTCCGACGGGCAGGTTGCGGACCTTGTCGGCGACGACGCCAGGCTCGAGGCCTGCGTTGAGCGCAATCTGCTTGAGCGGAGCGTCGATGGCGACCTTGACGATGTTCGCACCGGTCGCCTCGTCACCGACGAGCTCGAGCTTCTCGAACGCGGTCTTGCCAGCCTGGATCAGGGCGACGCCACCACCGGCGACGATGCCCTCTTCGACGGCAGCCTTCGCGTTGCGAACGGCGTCCTCGATGCGGTGCTTGCGCTCCTTGAGCTCGACCTCGGTCGCTGCACCGGCCTTGATGACCGCCACACCGCCCGCGAGCTTGGCGAGACGCTCCTGGAGCTTCTCGCGGTCGTAGTCGCTGTCGGTGTTGTCGATCTCCTTGCGGATCTGCGAGACACGACCAGCGATGGCGTCGGCGTCGCCGGCACCCTCGACGATGGTGGTCTCATCCTTGGTGATGACGACCTTGCGGGCACGGCCGAGCAGGTCGAGGGTGACGGTCTCGAGCTTGAGGCCGACCTCCTCGGAGATGACCTGGCCACCGGTGAGGATGGCGATGTCCTGCAGCTGAGCCTTGCGGCGGTCGCCGAAGCCCGGAGCCTTGACGGCGACGGACTTGAAGATGCCACGGATCTTGTTGACGACGAGCGTCGCGAGAGCTTCGCCGTCGACGTCCTCAGCGATGATGAGGAGCTGCTTGCCCGACTGGATGACCTGGTCGACGATCGGCAGGAGGTCCTTGATCGCGGAGATCTTCTGGTTGGCGATGAGGATGTAGGGGTCCTCGAACACCGCTTCCTGGCGGTCGGGGTCGGTCACGAAGTACTGCGACAGGTAGCCCTTGTCGAAGCGCATGCCCTCGGTGAGCTCGAGCTCGGTGCCGAAGGTGTTCGACTCCTCGACGGTGACGACACCCTCCTTGCCGACCTTGTCGATCGCCTCGGCGATGATCTCGCCGATGGTGGTGTCGCCGGCGGAGATGGAAGCGGTCGCAGCGATCTCCTCCTTGGTCTCCACCTCCTTGGCGTTGGCGATGAGCTCGACCGTGACGGCCTCGACGGCCTTCTCGATGCCGCGCTTGAGGCTGATGGGGTCGGCGCCTGCGGCGACGTTGCGGAGGCCCTCGCGGACGAGCGCCTGTGCCAGCACGGTCGCCGTGGTGGTGCCGTCGCCGGCGACGTCGTCGGTCTTCTTGGCGACCTCCTTGACGAGCTCCGCGCCGATCTTCTCGTACGGGTCGTCGAGTTCGATCTCCTTGGCGATGGACACGCCGTCGTTGGTGATCGTGGGGGCGCCCCACTTCTTCTCGAGGACAACGTTGCGACCGCGCGGCCCAAGGGTGACCTTGACCGTGTCAGCAAGAATGTTCAGTCCACGCTCGAGGCCGCGACGGGCCTCCTCGTCGAAAGCAATGATCTTAGCCATGTGTGTTTTTCGTCCCTCCCGGACGTCATGAACGTTGTTAGCACTCAATGAGTACGAGTGCTAAGTCGATTCTGGCACTCAGGGGGTGGGAGTGCAAGTGAGCACCGGCGCCCTGAGCGAACTCCCGGGAACAGCCCCGGAACGACGAACGACGCCGCCCACCGAAGTGGACGGCGTCGCAGGAATCGCGTACCTGATCAGCGGCTACGCCAGGCGCACACCCTCGGCCTGAGGCCCCTTTGCTCCAGTGCCGACCTCGAAGACGACCGCCTGGCCCTCTTCCAAGGACTTGTAGCCGCTCATGTCGATCGCCGAGTAGTGGACGAAGACATCCTGTCCACCGTCGTCGACCGTGATGAAGCCGAAGCCCTTCTCAGCGTTGAACCACTTGACGGTTCCGTTCGCCATTTCATACTCCCATTGCTGCGTGCTCGCAGGCATCGACTGTTGCCGAACCCGGACCTGCCATCCGGGATCGGGACCCCGGTGACCACCCTGCGCCGAAGTGGACCCGGGGGCGAGTCGAGACGGGACGGGATGAGCGGCCAGTTCCAGATACTAATCCGGAGCACCGCGCGGATTCACCCCGAAATCGACAAACGGGGCGGAGTGATACGACAACTCAACATGGAGGAAACACTCCGGAAACACGGCGTGCCGGCGACCCGAGCGATCGACCCGCTCCAGCCGCGCTCAGCCGGCAGGCTGGTAGTCCGCGCCGACCACGACGACGATGCGGAGGACCGGCGCCTCGCCCTCCTCGACGGGGATCGCGTACGTGTCCGTGATCTGGATCGGGATGCCGCCGAGCGCGTTCGCGATGGCGCGGGCGACGCCCTCCTGCGACGGATCCTGGTAGTAGACGCCGCTCGTCGTGACGTCCTCCGTGCTGGCGTCGCTCGTCCCGATCTGCTGCGTGAAGCCGGCAGCCGCGATCGCTGCCGCCGCCGATGCGGCGAGGCCGGCGGTGGGTGTGCCGTTCAGGACGAGGATGCTGGCCGCGGGGTCGACGACGGGGGCAGCCTCGGTCGGGGTGGGGGTCGGCGTGGGCGTGGCGCTCGGGCTCTGCGAGCCGCCGAAGAAGTCGATCCGGTCGTTCAACCCGAACAGGGCGAAGGTGCCGACCCCCACGAGTACGAGCGTGGCGACCACGGCGACGAGGAAGGCGATCCAGCCGCGTCCCTTGGGAGCAGGGGCACGGTGCGCGCCGACGCGCTTGAGGTCGGGGACCTCGTCGAAGCGGTCGGGCGGGAAGGATTCAGCCATGGTGTGGTCTCCGAGAGCTGCTCAGCCGTCGGTGCGGGGAGCCGAGGCTCCTCGCGCCGAGAGTCGGGCGTCGCGGGTGCGCTGCAGCCGCTTGATCAGCATGGGGTCGTGGGCGAGGGCGGACGGCGAGTCGATGAGCGCGCCGAGCAGTTGATAGTACCGGGCCGGGGACAGGGCGAAGCGGTCGCGGATGGCGGCCTCCTTGGCCCCGACGTGCTGCATCCAGTGGGACTCGAACTCGAGGATCTCGAGCTCGCGCTGGTCGAGGCCTCCCGTCGGCGTCGACGCGTCGTCATCGGCAGGCGTGCGCGACGCTGGCTGCATGCTCATCTCCTGCCGATCGGTGCCGATGCGGCGACCGTGGAGTCATGCTCCGGTCCGCCGTCGTCCAAGTCTATTCAGCCGATGCCCGCCGGGCCGCATCCACCCCGGCGAGGGCCGACGTTCACCGGGAAGGATCAGGCTCGGTGCAGTGTTATGGAATACGTCGGGAGCCGCATGCACGAGGCAGCCCCGCACGTAGGATGACCGAGACGAATGGAGCAGCATGACGTACGACGTGTCGAAGACCGATGAGCAGTGGCGCGAGGAACTCACGCCGGAGCAGTATCAGGTCCTCCGCGGAGCGGCGACCGAGCGGGCCTGGACCGGTGAGCTCCTCGACGAGTCGCGCGCGGGCCTCTACACCTGTGCCGCCTGCAACGCCGAACTCTTCAAGAGCGGTACCAAGTTCGATTCCGGCTGTGGATGGCCGAGCTTCTACGAGTCCGTGAACCCCGAGGCGGTGCAGCTCATCGAGGACCGCACCCTCGGCATGGTGCGTACCGAGGTCCGGTGCGCCAACTGCGGCTCGCACCTCGGCCACGTGTTCGACGACGGCTTCGGGACGCCCACCGGCGACCGCTACTGCATGAACTCGATCGCGCTCAACTTCGCCGCGGCCGACACCGCCGAGCCGACGGAGTGACCGAACCGGTCGAGCGTCCAGTCCTCGCCGCCGTCGCCGGGCGCCGTTCGTGGTCCAAGGTCACCGACGTCGCTCCGAGTGACGCGGAACTCCTCGAGGTCCTCGGGGCGGCCGGTCGAGTGGCCGACCACAGTGCCCTGCGTCCGTGGCGGGTCATCACCCTCCGCGGCGACGACCGGGTGAAGCTCGGCCGGGCGCTCGCGAAGGCGGAGGGCGACTCGAAGCCCTCGACGAAGCCGCTCCGCGCGCCCCTGTTGCTCGCGGTCGTCGTCAGCGTGAAGAAGTCGAAGGTGCCCGCCTGGGAGCAGGAGGCGGTCGCGGCCGGAGTGGCCCACATGGTCAGCCTCCTGCTCGACGACGCCGGGTGGGGCGTGTTCTGGCGCACGGGCGGCGCCACTCGCGCCAAAGCGGTCCGGAAGGCACACGGTCTGAAGAAGGGCGAGGAGCTCCTCGGCTGGTTGTACGTCGGAGGGAAGCCGGGCAACGCTCGCACAGGGCGCCGCAAGACGATCAACGCGAAGGCGCACCTCAGCTCCATGCCCTGACGACGGAGTCGCTCACGGCGTCCGACGGCTCGACTCAGTCGCCGGTCGACGATGCCGTGGGACGACGCCTGAACCGCGCCGACGCGATCGCCACGGCGGCGAACGCGAGGAGCGTCCCGATGACGGTCGCGCCATGCACCCCGCCGTCGTCGGTGGGCAGCAGCACGTCCAGGGCGAGCGCGCTCAGGGTCTGACCGGCCACCGTGCCGAGACCGAGGATGAGCACGCCCGTGTGCTGCACGAGGAACGCCGCCACGGCGATGAACACGCAGCCGATCGGGCCACCGAGGTAGAGCCACCACTCCCCCGGGAGCGGTCCGGGCGGCGCGACGATGATCGCGTGCAGCACGGCGGCGATGACCAGCACGACCGTCCCCACGATGAAGTTGATGAACGTGGCGGCGAGCGTGCTCTGTGCCCGCATCTTCACGCGGCCGTTGACCGCCTGCTGCCAGCCGATCCCGATCCCGGCGAGCAGCGGCAGGACGAGCAGGCCGAGTGGGATGCTCCCGCCGAGCTCGCCCGAGACCGCGACGCCGACCGCGACGAGGGCGACGACTGCCCCGAGGACGCGCTGGACACTGAACCCGACGACGCCTCCCGGGCCGAAGCCGATCCGGTCGAGCACGAGTCCGCTCGCGGTCTGGCCGGCGACGACCGCGACCGTGAAGAGGGCGACGCCGAGCGTGGCGGCGGTGAGCCCCTGCGAGAGCACGAGGAACGCTCCGGCACATCCACCGAGCACCGTCCACCAGGGCATCTCCCGGCGTCGGACGGCACCGGCCACCGTGGAGAGACCGCGACGACCGGTACGGGACAGCGCCAGTCCGACGGTGAGGATGATCAAGCCGCCGCCGAACGAGATCGCAGCGGCGGTGAACCCATCGCCGAGTCGCGCGCCGAGCTCACCGTTCAATCGGGCCTGCACCGCGATGAAGGCTCCGCTGACGACGGCGATGAGGAGCGCGAGCGGCGCTGGGACACGGGTCACGGGAGGGTTCCTTCCAATGAGGAACCGCCCACTCAGCAGGCTGAGCGGGCGGTTCTCGGCTGGAGCCGACGACGGGACTTGAACCCGTAACCTACGCTTTACAAGAGCGTTGCGCTACCAATTGCGCCACGTCGGCCGACAGGGGCTGGCCCCGGTCCCACCCATCCTACGATGACGGCGGATCAGCCGTTGGTCACGGGCGAATCGCTGGCGGCCGGCGTCGGCGTGCCGGTGGAGTAGCTCTCGCTCGAGACGGCGAGGACGAAGGCCGCGAACTGCTCGGCGTCGGTGAGCGAACCGGTGTACTGCTTGCCGTTCACCAGGATGGTCGGCGTCCCCTCGACCTTGGCGACGTCGGTGCCGGGCAGCGGGCCGCTGCGCGCACGGTCGGTCGAGTCCTTCACCCACGACTTGTAGGTGCCGTCGTCGATGCAGGCGTTGATCTTCTTCTCGCCGCCGGAGATGACGCCCTTGGCGATCGACTTCAGCTCGGCGTCGGTCAGGCCCTCGGTGTTCTCCTTGGGCTGGTTCTCGAACAGTGCGGTGTTGAAGGAGAAGAAGTCGTTCGGCGAGTACTCCGCGACACAGGCCGCCGCGTTCGAGGCGCGCAGCGAGTACTGCGTCCCGAGCGAGAGGTTGCTCAGCGTTGCAAGGGGGTGGACCGTGTAGGTCGCGGCGCCGGCCTCGAGCCAACCCTTGACCTGCTCGGCGTTCGTGGTCTCGAACTGACCGCAGTAGGGGCAGAGGAAGTCCTGGTAGACGGAGATCTCGACGCCCTCGGCGGCGGGAGTCTCGGTGGCCGCCGGCGTCTCGGCCGGGGCGGGCTCCGCGGGGGCGGCCGGATCGGTCGCGCTCGGCGTCGGCGTGGACGCACTGGCCGGGGCTCCGACCAGCTGCAAGCCGGCGGAGACGGTGAAGCCGTCGTTCTTGGCCGCGGTCGGGACCGGTCCGGCGGGCTTGATTGACGTCACGATGATGACCGCCACCACCGCCACGATCGCGAGCGCACCGAGCACGATGCCGCCCTGGAGCAGCACCCGGTTGCGGCGGTCGCGGCGCTTCTGCTGCTCGCGCAGCACCCGCGCCTTCTCGCGTGCCGCGTCGCGTCGTTCGTTCTTGGTCGGTCGGTTCTGCGATCCAGCGCCAGACATTGATCCTCGTTTCGGGGGGCTCGCGCTGCGGAGACGAGGCAGCGCCAAACAGAGTAATCGTAGACCTGCCGCCTGGGAGAGGCCCAAACCAGGCCGGGAGCCGGCTGTGCGTCCACCGAGAGATCCACTGGCCGCTGGACCTTCCATTCACAGGTGGTCGTGGCATACTGGAACGGCGAACCGGCCATCGATGACGGGTTCGCGTCCATTCACAACGGATCGTCCGGCACGTACCTGCCGGTGAAGGAGAACAACCATGGCGTCTGTGACGTTCGACAACGCAACCCGTTTCTACCCGGGTGGCACCCGCCCCGCGGTCGACAAGCTGAACCTCGAGGTCGCCGACGGCGAATTCCTCGTCCTCGTCGGCCCGTCCGGCTGCGGCAAGTCCACCTCCCTCCGCATGCTCGCCGGTCTCGAAGAGGTCAACGACGGCCACATCTTCATCGGCGACCGCGACGTCACCGACGTGCCGCCGAAGGACCGCGACATCGCGATGGTGTTCCAGAACTACGCGCTCTACCCGCACATGACCGTCGCCGAGAACATGGGCTTCGCGCTCAAGATCGCCGGTGTCGGCAAGGAAGAGCGTGCCACCCGCGTGCTCGAAGCCGCCAAGCTCCTCGACCTCGAGGACTACCTGACCCGCAAGCCGAAGGCGCTCTCCGGTGGTCAGCGTCAGCGCGTCGCGATGGGTCGAGCCATCGTCCGTCAGCCCCAGGTCTTCCTCATGGACGAGCCGCTGTCGAACCTCGACGCCAAGCTCCGCGTCCAGACCCGCACCCAGATCGCGTCGCTGCAGCGTCGTCTCGGCGTCACCACCGTCTACGTCACCCACGACCAGACCGAGGCGCTCACCATGGGCGACCGCATCGCGGTCCTCAAGGACGGCATCCTGCAGCAGGTCGGCACCCCGCGCGACCTCTACGAGAAGCCGAACAACGTCTTCGTGGCCGGCTTCATCGGCAGCCCGGCCATGAACCTGTTCGAGGGCGAGATCGCCGACGGCGGCATCAAGCTCGGCGGATTCATCATCCCGGTCGAGCGCGAGATCACCGACGCCGCTCCGTCGAAGAACGTCACGGTCGGCGTGCGCCCCGAGGACATCACCGTATCCAGCAACTCGGGCTCCGGCATCGAGGTGACCGTCGACCTCGTCGAGGAGCTCGGCGCCGACGGCTACCTCTACGGCCACACCGACGTCTCCGGCAAGCGCACCGACATCGTCGCCCGCGTCGACGGTCGCAACCACGCGCACATCGGCGACACGGTGTTCCTCGCGCCGACGCCGCACCACGTGCACGCGTTCGACTCGGCATCGGGTGAGCGTCTGGGCAACAAGCCGGTCGTGTCCTCCTCGATCTAGTTTCCCGCCGACGATGGTCGAGCGGTCGGTCTCCGATCGCTCGGCCATCGTCGTTTTCGCTTGTCCAGTCTCAGTACGACGATCCCCGAGGAGCGCTCCGCACCATGTCCGGCGCATTGAACATCACCGCTGCCACCGTCGACCCGGCGCTGCTCGATCTCCCCTGGGAGCTCCCCCTCGAGAACTGGCCGAACGAGGCCATCGCCTCGCTCCCGAAGGGCATCTCGCGCCACCTGGTCCGGTTCGCGAACCTGTCCGGCTACGTCATCGCCGTCAAGGAGACGACCGCGGAGATGGCGAAGGGCGAGTACGACATGCTGCGCACCCTGCAGCGGCTCGACATCCCCTGCGTCGACCCGCTCGCGGTCATCACGAACCGGAGCGATCGCAAGGGCCGTGAGCTGCCGAGCGTGCTCGTGACGCGGCACCTGAAGTTCTCACTCCCCTACCGTGCGCTCTTCCAGGGCACCCTCCGACCCGACACCGCGACCCGCCTCGTCGACGCGCTCGCCGTCCTCCTCGTCCGCCTCCACATCGTCGGCTTCTTCTGGGGTGACGTGTCGCTGTCGAACACGCTCTTCCGGCGTGACGCGGGAGCTTTCGCCGCCTACCTCGTCGACGCCGAGACGGGCAAGCTCTACGAGGGCGGACTGTCGAACGGGCAGCGTGAGAACGACCTCGAGATCGCCCGGGTGAACATCGCCGGCGAGCTCCTCGATCTCGAGGCCGGCGGACGCGCCGACGCCGAACTCGACCCCGTCACCGTGAGCAACGGCATCGTCGCCGCCTACCGGTCCCTCTGGAAGGAGCTCACGGGCTCCGAGTCCTTCGACGCGTCCGAGCGCTGGCGCATCACCGAGCGCGTCCACCGTCTGAACGAACTCGGCTTCGACATCGAGGAACTCGCGATCAAGACGACCGATGAGGGCTCGACCGTGCGGATCCAGCCGAAGGTCGTCGACGCCGGGCATCACCAGCGCCGCCTCCTGCGGCTCACCGGCCTCGACGCGGGCGAGAACCAGGCGAGGCGCCTGCTCAACGATCTCGACGCCTACTCGGCCTCGTTCGGGAAGGACGGGTTCGACGAGGAGATGGCGGCGCACGAGTGGCTCATCCGCGTGTTCGAGCCGGTGGTGAAGGCGATCCCGCGCGAACTCCGCGGCAAGCTCGAGCCCGCCGAGATCTTCCACCAACTCCTGGAGCACCGCTGGTTCCTCGCGCAGAACGAGGGTCGCGACATCCCGCTGGCGGAAGCCGTCGGTTCCTACGTGAACACCGTCCTGCGGCACCGCCGCGACGAGGCGACCATGATCGTGCCGCCGACCGAGGCGATCAGCGTCCCCGCCGCCATGACCGGACCGGTCGACTGGCGAGACCTCGTCTGACCACGTCCGTCTCCTCGACTGACGACAGACAGGCCCTCGGAACGGAGATCCGTTCCGAGGGCCTGTCCTCGTTCGTGCGGCGCGAGCGCCGGTCGCCTACTCGGCGTTCCGGCGACGCGCGATCTCGTACAGCGTCACGCTGGCCGCGATCCCGGCGTTGAGCGATTCGGTCGAGGCCGAGATCGGGATCGACACGACCGCGTCGCAGGTCTCGGTGACGAGGCGGGACAGGCCCTTGCCCTCGCTGCCGACGACCACGAGGATCGGCTGGTCGGCGAGTTCGAGCCCGGGAAGGGAGACGTCGCCGTCGCCGTCGAGACCGATCACGAAGACGCCGCGCTCCTTGAACGCCTTGAGCGTCTGAGTGAGGTTGGCGGCCATCGCGACCGGCGTCCGAGCCGCCGCTCCTGCCGAGGTCTTCCACGCGGAGGCGGTGAGGCCCACGCTCCGGCGCTGCGGCAGGATGACTCCGTGACCACCGAAGGCTGCGGTCGATCGGATGATCGCACCCAGGTTCCGGGGGTCGGTGATGCCGTCGAGGGCGATGAACAACGGGTTCTCGCCACGGGAGATGACCTGGTCGAGCAGCTCCATGGGGTGCGCATACTCGTAGGGCGGCACCTTGATGGCGAGGCCCTGGTGCACACCGTCGAACCCGGCCATGCGGTCGAGCTCCGGACGCATGACCTCGAGCACCGGGATCCCGCGTCGGGTGGCGATGCTGAGCGCCTCTTTCACCCGGTCGTCCATCTCGATGCGGGTCGCGACGTACAGCGTGGTGGCTGGGATCTTCGCGCGGAGCGCTTCGAGGACGGAGTTGCGGCCGGTGACGACCTCGGACTCGTCGCTCGACTTCTGCTTGGTCCGGCCGTTCGTGGACGGGCGTCCGTTCTGGCCGGCCGCCTGCCTCGGCTTGCCGGTGCCGCCGGAGGCCGCGTAGCGCTCCTGCGCGGCCTTCCGCTTGCCGGCCGGGTGCCAGGCGCGGTCCTCGGCCTTGGGGGTCGGTCCACGCCCCTCGAGCGCCTTGCGGCCGAGGCCGCCGGTGCCCTTGGTGGGACCCTTCTTCGCTTTCTTCGGCCCGGTCGGGCGGGAAGGCTTACTTGCCACTGATACTCCAATGTGCTCCGGACGGGGTGTCTTCGATGGTGATCCCAGCCGCTGTGAGTTCGTCGCGGATCCGGTCGGCCGCTGCGAAGTCCTTGGCGACCCTGGCGTCCGCGCGATCGACGAGCAGACGCTCGACGAGTGCGGACAGGGATCGGTGAGTGACGGGGTCGGTGCCCGACGACCACGAAGGGTCGGTCGGGTCGATGCCGAGCACCCGGGTCATGTCGAGGACGGCGACCGCACGCTCGCGGGCTGTCGCCAGGTCGTCGCCGCCATCGAGGGCGGCGTTGCCGACGCGCACGGCGTCATGCAACACGGCGAGCGCGCGGGGGATGTTCAGGTCGTCGTCCATCGCCTCGACGAAGGCGGCCGGAAGCGTCGCTCGACTGGCGGCCGTGCCCGTCTCGGTGAGCAGGTCGGCGCGGGCGGCGCGATCGAGGAAGCCCTCGATTCGTCCGAGTGCGGCTTCGGCCTCGGCGAGTGCGCCCGGATGGAATTCAAGCGTCGATCGGTACTGCGCTGCACCGAGGTAGTACCGGACGACGAGCGGCCGGGCTGCTGCCAGGAGGTCGGCGGCGTAGACGGAGTTGCCGAGGGACTTCGACATCTTCTGCCCGCCCGTGACGGCGACCAGCCCGTTGTGCAGCCAGTACCGCGCGAAGGGGTCGCCGGCTGCGCTCGACTGGGCGAGCTCGTTCTCGTGGTGGGGGAACCGGAGGTCGAGTCCGCCGCCGTGGATGTCGAACTCCTCACCGAGGTACTTGGTCGACATCGCCGAGCACTCGATGTGCCAGCCGGGCCGTCCCTCGCCCCACGGAGACATCCAACTCGCCGAGCGCGGCTCCCCAGGCTTGGTGCCCTTCCAGAGCGCGAAATCGCGGGGATCCCGCTTGCCGCGCGGGTCGGCGTCGGTCGCGGCCTCCATGTGCTCGGCGCTCTGCCGGGTGAGTTCGCCGTAGCGGCTCCATGAGGCGGTGTCGAAGTAGACGTCGCCGGAGTCGTCGGGAGCCGGGTACGCGTGCCCGGCGTCGATGAGCCGTTCGATGAGCTCCTGCATCTCCGGGATGCTCGCCGTCGCGCGTGGCTCGTAGCTCGGCGGCAGGATGCCCAGGGCACGGTAGGCGGCCGTGAACTCGAGTTCGTACCGGTAGGCGAGCGCCCACCACTCCTCGCCGGGCTGGGCGAAGCCGCCCTCGACGCCGGCGGCGGCGTTCGCGAGGATCTTGTCGTCGATGTCGGTGACGTTGCGGACGAGCGTGACGCGGACCCCGGAGGCCGTCAGCCAGCGTCGCAGCTGGTCGTAGACGAGCGCGCTGCGCAGGTGTCCGATGTGCGGAGAGGACTGCACGGTCGGTCCGCAGACGTACAGCCCCGCCTCGGCTTCGCGGAGCGGCACGAAGTCCCGGAGGGACTGCGTTTTCGAATCGTAGAGTCGGAGGGCCACGAGACCAGACTAGCCGCCGTCGTCCGGGCATGATGGTCCCATGACCACGGGACGCGACGACCAGCAGGTTCTCCGCGCGCGACTCGCGGCCCAGCTCCTCGACGGAGCCGAGCACCGCTCCCCCACGGGTGTCGTCTCGCGGCTGCTCGCGATCCAGGCCCAGGACCTCGCTTCGTCGCTGTGGGCGGTCGGCGTCAGGTCGACCGGCGCCACGATGGACGCGGTGCTCGCGGCGCTCGAGGACGGCTCGATCGTCCGGTCATGGCCGATGCGCGGCACCCTGCATCTCGTCACCGCGGAGGACCTCGGGTGGCTGCTCGGACTCGGTGTCCCGCGGGTGCGCTCCACGATCGCTGCGAGACACCGGCAACTCGAGCTCGACGCCGAGACCCTCTCGCGCTCCCGTGCGCTCACCGAGAGGATGCTCAGCGGGCATCGGCGCATGACGAGGGATGAGCTGCTGGCCGCCCACACCGGCGCCGGGATCCCGATCGACGGACAACGGGCCTCCCACTTCATCATGGAACTCGCGATGTCGGGCGTGGTCTGCTGGGGACCGCCCGCCGGGAGACAGCAGGCCCTCGTCCTGAGTGAGGAGTGGATCCGTGCACCGCGGGTGCTCGAAGCGGATGAGGCGCTCGGCGAGTTCGTCGTCCGGTATCTCACCGGCCACGGCCCGTCGACGATCGCCGACCTCACCTGGTGGTCGAAGCTCACCGTCGCCCAGGCGAAACGTGGCGTCGAGGTGGCCGCCGGACGGCTGGTCTCCGAATCGCGCGACGGGGTCACCCGCTGGTCGACCGCCGAGGGCATCGAACCGCCATCTGCTCCACGACCACCGCGGGTGCTCGCGCTTCCCGGATTCGACGAGCTGCTCCTCGGCTACCGCGACCGCGAGCTGACGCTCCCGGCGGCGTTCGCGGACCGCATCGTGCCCGGCGCGAACGGCATCTTCCTCCCGATGATCGCCGTCGACGGGCGCGTCGTCGGCACCTGGCGCCGACGGACGAGCGCGACCGGCGTCGTCGTCACCCCGACGCCGTTCCAACCGCTGTCGCAGCGGGTGCAGGCAGGGTTCCGACGAGCCGCCGGCGAATACGGCCGGTTCCTCGGGCTCGGTGCGTCGGTCGACGAGGGCACGTCCGCCGACTGAGGACCGACCCGTCAGCGGCGCTCGATGAGGGCGGTGGCGATGGCTGTGACACCCTCGCCACGGCCGGTGAACCCGAGCGCATCCGTGGTCGTCGCCGCGATGCTGACCGGCCCGTGGACGAGCGCGCTCAGCACGCCCTCCGCCTCCGTCCGACGTGGCGCGAACCGAGGGCGGTTGCCGACGAGCTGCACCGCGACGTTGACAACGACGAAGCCCGCGGCGTGCAACCGTTCGACAGCTGCCCGCAGGAAGACCTCGCCGCTCGCCCCGGCGAAGCGGGGGTCGTCGGTGCCGAACATGGAGCCGATGTCACCGAGGCCGGCAGCGGACAACAAGGCGTCGACGATGGCATGGGCGACCGCATCCCCGTCGCTGTGTCCGGCCAGCGGCCGTTCCCCCGGCCAGCTGAGGCCCGCGAGGCTCAGCTCGCCGTCGTCGGCGAAGGCGTGGACGTCGACGCCGATGCCGGTTCTGATCGAGGAGGTCGGCCGTGCGCCCACCTCGCGCTCTCGGCCCCGGTCCCGGTCCCGATCCGCCAGGAGTCGCTCCGCGCGCTGGGCGTCCCACGGGGTTGTGATCTTGAACGCCGCCTCCGACCCCTCGACGGCGAGGACGGGATGTCCGGCGTCCGCGTAGAGCGCCGCATCGTCGGTGGCCGCCGCCAGGCGGTCCTCGGCGACGCGGAAGGCCGCGACGAGGGCATCACGCGGGAACGCCTGCGGTGTCTGGACGGCCCTGAGGGCGGCCCGATGAACGGTCTGCTCGACGAGGTCGCTCGCGTCGACGCGCTTGATCGTGTCGGTCACCGGGAGCCCCGGCACGACCCCCCACCCCGTTCGCGCGGCGGCGTCGATCACCCGTTCGAACTGTTCGGTCGGGGTGAGTGCTCGTGCGGCGTCGTGGACGAGCACCGTGCGGACTCCCGGCCACAGGGCGGCGAGTCCGGCGAGGACGGAGGACTGTCTCGTGTCGCCTCCGACGACGACGCGGAGGTGGTCGGCCGCCTTCCCCGCCGCGCGACGACCGATCGTCTCCGCCTCACCGACGCGATCCGCTGGAACCACGACGACGACCTGGACCGCGTCCCGCAGGCGGAAGACCGGGGCGAGCGCGTGTTCGAGTACGGTGCTGCCGGCGAGCGACACGAACGCCTTCGGGATCCCGGCACCGAGGCGCGTCCCACTGCCCGCCGCCACGACGATCACGCCGACAGCCGGGCCGTCCAGGGAGGGGTCGGCAACGGCACCCGGTTCGTCGATCGCAGTCATGCCACGAGCCTACTTCTCGGGCGCCCCGCCCGAACGGACGGTCGGCTCAGGAGGCGAGGACCTCGTCGAGGACGGACGACGCCTGCTCCTCGTCGGTCTGCTCCGCCAACGCCAGTTCGGAGACCAGAATCTGGCGGGCCTTCGCGAGCATCCGCTTCTCGCCCGCTGAGAGGCCTCGGTCCTGGTCGCGACGCCACAGGTCGCGGACCACCTCGGAGACCTTGATGACATCGCCCGAGGCCAGCTTCTCGAGGTTCGCCTTGTAGCGGCGGGACCAGTTCGTCGGCTCCTCGGTGAACGGCGCACGGAGCACGTCGAACACGCGGTCGACACCCTCGCGTCCGATGACGTCGCGCACCCCGACCAGGTCGACGTTCTCGGCCGGGACCTCGATCATGAGGTCGCCCTGGGTGACGCGGAGCTTGAGGTAGAGCTTCTCCTCGCCCTTGATGATCCGGGTCTTCACCTCGGTAATGGTCGCGGCGCCATGGTGCGGGTAGACGACGGTCTCGCCAACTTCGAAGATCATGGGTCTCGGTCCCTTCAGCGTCTCCCAGAATACCACGGGACCCCTGATCAGAGCCGGGTACCGGGTGTCCCGCGGACCGGGTGGCGCACCGGCCGATCACGGGTCGACGACCCGGCCACACCCCTTCGCAGCCGTGGGCTAGACTCGAATCCGGATCCCGGGACACCTGTCACTCGTCTGCGCCCGGGGCCACCACATCTTGGAGGGTTCTGTGAAGGCGCGTCTCATCGCTTCCATCGTCGTCGCGGGTGCTGTCGCACTCGGCATGAGCGGTTGCAACCTCATCGCGCCGCAGGCGACCCTGAAGCAGTACGACGCCTCGGACGGCGTCGGTGTCACCGTCGGCTCCGTGGCCGTCCGCAACGCCATCGTCGTCTCCGACGACGGCGAGACCGGCAACCTCGTCTTCAGCGTCGCGAACCGCGACGACCGCGCCCACACGGTGCTGATCGAGATCGAGGGCAAGGACGAGCAGTTCCAGGTCCTCGCGGAGCCCGGCCTGACGACGTTCGACGGCTCGGGAGCCAACGACCCGCTGCGCATCGAGTCCCTCGGCACGCAGCCCGGAGCCGTCCTGGACGTCTTCTTCCAGTACGGCGACGAGACGGGCGCCACGGCGAGCGTGCCGGTCCTCACCGGCCAGCTGCTCGAGTACTCCACGCTCGTCCCGACGCCGCTGCCGACGGATGAGCCCACCGAGACGCCGACGCCGCTCGCGACGCCCACCACGGAGCCGACCGAATAACGCTCCGTCGCCCCACACGACCGAACGCCCCGCACCTCTTCAGAGTTGCGGGGCGTTCGTCCGTCCTGGACCTGCGTCAGGCCTCGAAGCGGTAGCCGAGCCCACGCACGGTGACGAGCATCACGGGTTCGGAGGGGTTCGCCTCGATCCGGGAACGGATGCGCTTGATGTGGACGTCGAGCGTCTTGGTGTCGCCGTAGTAGTCGCTCCCCCACACCCGGTCGATCAGCTGACCACGGGTGAGGACCCGTCCGGCGTTCCGCAGGAGCAGCTCGAGCAGCTCGTACTCCTTGAGCGGCATCGGGATCGGCGCCCCGTTGACCTCGACGACATGACGTTCGGTGTCCATCCGGACCGTGCCTGCCTCGAGCAGCACCTCCTCCTGCGCCTGGTCCGCCTCGACACGGCGTCGCAGCACCGCCCTGATCCGCGCGAGCAGCTCGCGGGTCGAGTAGGGCTTCGTGACGTAGTCGTCGGCGCCCAGCTCGAGCCCGACGACGATGTCGACCTCGGAGTCCTTCGCGGTCAGCATGATGATCGGCGTGCTCGAGACCGCGCGGATCTGACGGCAGACCTCCGTCCCGGGGATGCCGGGGAGCATGAGGTCGAGCAACACGAGGTCCGCGCCGCGAGCCGTGAAGGCCTGGACCGCCGAGGGGCCGTCCTCCGCCACCTCGACCTCGTACCCCTCCCGTTCGAGCAGGTAGCTCAATGGTTCGCTCAGGGACGCTTCGTCTTCGACGAGCAGGATGCGGGTCACGGGGTACTCCTTGCCGTGCCGGTGGAGAGGTCCTCCGGCGGGGTCGTTGCTCTGGGAAGGCGGATGGTGAACGTCGAGCCACGGCCCAGCTGCGACCAGACCTTCACTTCGCCGCCGTGGTTCTGGACGGTGTGCTTGACGATGCTGAGGCCGAGTCCGGTGCCGCCCGTGTGGCGGGACCGCGCCTGGTCGACGCGGAAGAACCGTTCGAAGACCCGGTCGCGGTCCTCTTCGGCGATCCCGACGCCCTGATCGGTGACGGCGATCTCGACGACGTCGTCGACCGCCCGGACGCCGACACCCACGTGCGCGCCGGTGGGCGAGTAGTGGATGGCGTTCGAGATGAGGTTGTGCACGGCGACGACGAGCATCGCCTCGTCACCGTACACCTCGAGGTTCTTGCCGCCTTTGAGGGAGAGCCCCACCCCGGTCGCCTCGGCCGGCACGCGGTTCTGATCCACCGCCGCGGCGATGACCCGATCGAGGCGGACGAGTTCCGGCTGGTGGAGGGCGTCGGCCGCCTGCAACCGCGAGAGGTCGATGATCTCGGCGGTCATCCGGGTGAGTCGCTGTGACTCGGTCGCGAGCCGGCTGGCGAACCGCTTCACCCGTTCCGGGTCGTCGGCCGCCGTGTCGAGTGCTTCCGAGAGGAGCCCGATGGCGCCGATCGGCGTCTTCAACTCGTGGCTGATGTTCGCGATGAAGTCCCTGCGGACCTCGTCGAGGCGACGCGCCTCGGTGTGGTCCTCGGCCAGGAGGAGGATGAAGCGAGAGCCGAGCGGCGCTGCCCGCACGCGCAGATGCCGGGTGGCCTCACCGAAGCGCCCGAGCGCGAGTTCCAGATCGCTCGTGACGGCCTCGCCGGTGCGTCGGACCTCGAGCGCGAGGTCGATGAACTCCTGGTTGTCGAGCACGCGGTCGCGCACCAGCCCGAGCGCGAACGCCCCCGGCGAGGCCTTCAGCACGTTGTTGGACGGGTCGACGACGATGCCCGCGCTGTCGAGGGCTTCGAGCACCTGGTCGACCCCGTCGGGCACGACCGGGTTGACGACCGTCGCGGCGCGCTCTCCGCGGCGGAAGGCGAGCGAGGTGAGGGCGACGAAACCGCCCCCGACGATGAGGCCGAGTGCCAGGGCGATCAGCACCAACCACATGGTGTCCATGGGTACTACGTTACTCAGTCCGCCGAACGCCGAACTCGCGAATACCCCGCCACTTCGACGACTGTTCACGCTTGGGGCCCCAACTGTTAACCTTGGTTCGGCATCATCGGCGGAGCGGGCATCCGCCTGCCCACCGCCAGGTCACGGAAGGACGGCACCCAGAGCCATGCGCGAGGTATTCCAGCAGTCACTGCGAGAGGTCCAGGATCGCCTGGTCGAGATCGCCGAACTCGTCACGATCTCCATCGAGAAGGCGACGCAGTCCTTCGGCAACTCGGACGTCGCGGTCGCTGAAGAGGTCATCGCCAACGACAACCGCATCGACCAGCTCGCGATCGAACTCGACGAGCTCGCCATCGACATCCTCGCCCGTCAGCAGCCGGTCGCGCGCGACCTGCGCATCGTTGTGAGCGCGCTGCGGATCAGCGCGTCGCTCGAGCGCATGGGCGACATGGCCGAGCACATCGCCCAGCTGTCGCGGTACCGCTTCCCCGACAAGGCCGTGCCGAAGGGCCTGCGGACCACCTTCGCCGAGATGGGTCGACTCGACGTCTCGATCGCCCGCAAACTGACGGAACTGCTGCGCACCCAGGACCCGCGCATCGCCGACGAGATCCGCAACGACGACGACGACGTCGACGAGCTGCACGCCAGCGTCTTCGAGAAGGTCCTCGGCGACACCTGGAAGGGTGAGCCCGTCGCGACCGTCGACGCCACCCTCGCTTCCCGGTACCACGAGCGCTTCGCCGACCACGCCGTCTCGATCGCCAAGAAGGTCCAGTACCTCGCGACCGGCGACTGGATCCCCGAGGCGACCACGCCGGTGCACCACTGACCAGCTGATCCCGGACACCCCGACGAGCGGTGTCGACCCGAGACCGGGTCGGCACCGCTCGTCCGTTCGTGCGGGACTAGCTCATCCGACGACGGGTGATCGCGCCGCCTGCCAGGAGCAGGAGGCCGAGGACCGTTGCGAGGCCGGCGAGCGGCAGGAGCTGACCCGCGACGCTGCCGGTGTCGGCGAGCGTCGGCTCAGCTGAACGCGCGGCCGAGGCCGTCGTGTTCGAGCCGGTCGAGGACGCCGCCGTCGCGGTGGTGATCACCGTGGCGGGGACCGTCGGCACGACGGGGGTCACCGGGGTGGTGGGGTCCGTCGGGTCGGTCGGGTCGGTCGGGTCCGTCGGGTCGACCGGGGTGGTGGGATCGGTCGTCCCGGGACCACCGGTCTCGCTGTCCCCGATCACGGAGATCGCGTTGCCGCCGATCGTGACCGGCAGCTCCAGGCCGAGGTCGATCTGGTTCCCACCGCCGAGGCTGTCGTCACCGCCGGTGGTCGACGTGCCGCCGCCGGACGATGCCGGAGCCGAGGCCGAGGTGCCCGTCGACTCGGAGTCGCCGATCACGCTGACGGCGTTGCCGACCACGGAGATCGGGAGCCCGACGTCGCCGAGGACCTGGTTGCCACCGGCGACACTGTCGTCACCGGTCGTCGTCGACGGCGCTGCCGGAACAGCCGCACCACCCGACGTGGCAGGTGCACTCGCCTGCTCACTGCTCGAATCACCGAACAGCGAGATGGCGTTCCCACCGACCGTGACCGGAACGGTCACCACCGGCGACACCTGGTTCCCACCGGCGACACTGTCGTCACCGGTCGTCGTCGACGGCGCTGCCGGAACAGCCGCACCACCCGACGTGGCAGGCGCACCCGCCTGCTCACTGCTCGAATCACCGAACAGCGAGATGGCGTTCCCACCGACCGTGACCGGAACGGTCACCACCGGCGACACCTGGTTCCCACCGGCGACACTGTCGTCACCGGTCGTCGTCGACGGCGCTGCCGGAACAGCCGCACCACCCGACGTGGCAGGCGCACCCGCCTGCTCACTGCTCGAATCACCGAACAGCGAGATGGCGTTCCCACCGACCGTGACCGGAACGGTCACCACCGGCGAAACCTGGTTGCCTCCGGCGACACTGTCGTCACCGGACGTCGTCGCCTCGTCGGCGACCGGCGAGGCGGACTCCCCCGCCACCGGTCCGGACGTCGAACCCGACTGCTCGGCATCGCCGATGATCGAGATCGCGTTGTCCTCGACCGTCACCGGGATGGAGACGGGCAACTGGACCTGGTTCCCACCCGCGACACTGTCGTCACCACTGGTGGTGGCGGCCGGCGCGGGCTCGGGTACCGGTGCGGGCTCCGGCGCAGGTGCCGGCTCCGGTGCTGGTGCCGGTGCTGGTGCCGGCGCGGGTGCCGGCTCAGGCGCCGGCTCAGGCGCCGGTACCGCCTCCGGTGCGGACGTCGCCGTTGAATCGCCGACGACGCTCACCGCGGTGTCGACGATCTCGACGGGGGCCTCGAGGACCACGTCGACGAGGGTTCCGCCGAGGATGCTGTCGTCCCCGGACGTGTCGGCGTTGGCCGCCGTAGCGCCGAGGAACGTGAGTCCCGCGACGAACAGGCCACAGTAGAGGCCTTTCTTGACATACGAATTCATGATTCCTGCTCCTTGCAGAGTGACTGATGTGCTCCCGTGGTCGGGAGGCTTCGGACCGTTGAACCGCCCAGGGGGCGAGTCTCCGCCGCGAACGGCAGAGTGATCCGGGGTCAGTCAGGAGAGGTATCGGAGGGGAACGTGGGTGAAGCCGGGAGGTCTTCGTCTCGCGCGGGTCCGCGACGGTCGTCACCGGGCGCAGGGAGGATGACGGAGATCGACTGTTCGGCCGCTGCGGGACCGCCGACGGCACCACCGGAGCCGGAGGACCCGGAGCCGCTCGGCGTGACGGCCCAGCGACCGTCGGCGTCCGGCAGCAGCGGAAGGTTCGCAGGGGTGGCGGGGAGGCTGGACGATCCGACGACGGCGGCGGGCACGGCCGTGGTGAACGACGTGTCCTCGCGATCCTGGCCGCCCGACACGATCGTCGAGTCACCCTGCTGGACGGACGGCGGTCCGAGGACCGTCGTCGGGAGAATCGCGCCGACGGCGGTCGAGTCAGTGGCCGACACGTCCTCTGCCGGGCCCTGCGGAAGCGCTGGGACGACCGGATCGATGATCGGCGTACTGGGGACCGGGACCGCGGCGACGACGTCGGCGACGCCGGTCAACGTCTGGTCGACCGTTTGCACGACCGGATCGACGATCGCGGCGACGGGTGCTGCGCCGACGGTCTCCTCGACCACGTCGTTCACCACCGGTACCGCAGCGACGGTCTCGTCGACGACGTCGACCACCGGTTCGAGCACGGTGGTGTCGACGACGTCGACGACCTCGGCGACAGCATTGACGGGCTGTTCGAGCGAGCCGACGACCTCGGTCACCGCGCCCAAGAGCGACGGATCGGTGGCACCGTCGTCAGCATGCGCGGAGGAAGGCGACCCGAAGAGGGCTATCGCCGTGAACGCCGCGGCGGCGAAGCCACCGAGCGCCAGGGCGCGCCACAGGGGGAAACGGGTGCCGTCGGTCGACTGCTCCATGCGTATCCCCCCAATCGGGTTACAGTGCAGTCACTGTACGCCCAACCCCGAGGCGGTTCAACCCCTTTTTTGCAACATGGAAAACCCCGGCCAGGAGCACTTTCGGCGACGATGTCGCCAAGCCGCACTCCCGACCGGGGTGGTGGTTTGGTGGGGTTTCCGCTACTTCTTCCCCTGCGCCGCAACGGCGGCGGCGCCTGCTGCTGCGGCCTCGGGATCGAGGTACCGAGCCGGTGCGATCGGGCGGAAGTCCGCGTCGAGCTCGTAGACGAGCGGGATGCCGGTGGGGATGTTCAGCTCGGCGATCTCGTCGTCCGAGATGTCGTCGAGGTGCTTCACGAGTGCGCGGAGCGAGTTGCCGTGCGCCGTCACGAGGACGGTCTTGCCGGCAGCCAGGTCGACCGTGATGTCGGACTCCCAGTAGGGCAGCATCCGGTCGATGACGTCCTTCAGGCACTCGGTGCGGGGCAGTTCGCCGTCGATCCCGACATACCGGGGGTCATCGGCCTGCGACCACTCGTCGTCATCGGCGATCGGCGGCGGCGGCACGTCGAAGGAACGACGCCAGGTCTGGAACTGCTCCGGACCGTACTCGGCGAGCGTCTGCGCCTTGTCCTTGCCCTGCAGCGCGCCGTAGTGACGCTCGTTGAGGCGCCAGCTGCGCTTGACCGGGATCCACATGCGGTCGGCGGTCTCGAGGGCGAGGTTCGCCGTCTGGATCGCGCGGGAGAGCACCGAAGTGTACAGCACGTCCGGGGTGATGCCGGAGTCGGCGAGCAGCTCGCCCGCACGCTTGGCCTCGGTGACGCCGAGTTCGCTGAGTCGGACGTCGACCCAACCGGTGAACAGGTTCTTCTGATTCCAGTCGCTGTTGCCGTGGCGCAGCAGGACGAGGGTGTAAGTCTCAGGCATGTCCCCAGCATACCGACGGCGCATGACCGCGAGGTGGACGATGACCCCGCACCGTGAGGGAGAATGGGTCCATGCCCGTCGGATCGATCACCCGCGGGACGACGGGTACGAACCGGCTCCGGCGGGTGGACCGCTGGATCGCGACCCACCCCTCGCTCAGACGGACGACGAACCCGCTGGTGGTGGACCTCGGCTACGGCGCGAGCGGCGTCACAGCGTTGGAACTGCACGACCGGCTGCTCGCCGTCCGACCCGACGTACGGGTCATCGGATTCGAGATCGAGCCGGGGCGCGTCCGCACCGCTCACGCGCAGCTGCAGCAGGTGCGAGCGGGCACGACCCGGTTCACGCCGACGGCCGCCGTCTCCTTCGCGCGCGGCGGGTTCGAGGTGCCGACCGGTGACGACCGTCCCGCGGTGATCCGGGCGTTCAACGTGCTCCGGCAGTACGACGAAGCCGAGGTCACGGGGGCCTGGCGTCTCATGGCGTCGCGGCTGCAGCCCGGCGGTGTGCTCGTCGAAGGGACGTGCGACGAGATCGGACGGGTGTCCAGCTGGATCGCCGTCGACGACCAGGGGCGTGCGGAGTCGTTCTCGATCAGTCTGCGGCTCGCCGACCTCGAGCTGCCGTCCATCGTGGCCGAACGACTGCCGAAGGCGCTGATCCACCACAACGTGCCGGGCGAACGTGTCCACGCGCTCATGACGGACCTCGACCGCGCGTGGCGGGTGCATGCACCCCTGGCGGTCTACAGCCCGGTCCAGCGCTGGTCGGCGACCGTCCGGACACTTCGCGACAACGGGTGGCCTGTGCTGGCCGGTCGCAGCCGCTGGCGCCTCGGCGAGCTGACGCTGCCGTGGTCGGCTGTCGCCCCGAATCCCTCCTCGACGGACTGAGTGTCGGGGATCGCTCCCGTCAGAGCGAGGGCAGCGCCGCCTGCGCCTCCGGCGTCGGCAGACCCGTGGCCGTGAGCAGGTCGACGAGGTACGGCCGGAGCACGAGCACGAGCGCCTGCTCGGAGACCGAGGCGTCGGGGAGGACGGCCACCGGCTCGAGGTGCTTCGCGATCTCCAGCAGGGACTGCCTCGCGACCGGCTGCTGGGCGATGTCGCCGATCGACTGCGACAGGATGCCGAGCGCGACGGAGGTCCGCGCGAGCAGGTCCGCGAGCTCGGGGCGGCTCGTGGCATCGCGCGACACGTAGTCGATGCGCCGGGCGATCACCCGGAGGTTGCGGGTCGCGAGGTCCATGCCGTCGAGCATGGTCCGCTGCCGTTCGAGGTCGAACACCGCCTTGCGGAGGAACGGCGAGATGCGCGCGATGGCGAGCCCTGAGTCGAGGGTTCCGCGCCACGCGTCCAGGGCCGGCTGGGTGGCCCGCGCCCGTGCGAGCGCGCGGTCCGCCTCCTCGAGGTCGCCGAGACGGAGGGCGGCGACGAGCGAGGCGAGGGTCCGGACATGTTCGTCGATGAGCCGCTGGCCGTCCCGGCGAGCGCTCCGGCGCGGGTCGCGCGGGATGAGCGCGGTCGCGAGCAGGGCGAAGACCCCGCCGATCAGTCCGTCGAGGGTACGCACGAACGGGCCGCCGTCAGGCACGGGCAGGAGCATGACGAGGACGGACTGCACCGCCGCCGCGATCGCGAACGACGCCGCCGGCGACAGGAACCGGGCGACGAGCAATGTGAGCACGAGCGCGACCGCGAGTTGCCACGTCCCCTGACCGAAGCCGAGGAGCAGGATCTCGGCCAGCGCGATTCCGACGCTCATCCCGACGGCCGTCTCGAGGACCCGGATCGGGCGGGCGTCGCGAACGAACCCGAGACTCGAGATCGTCACGGTCAAGGCGAGGAGTGGCACGGCGTGCCCGAGCACGTAGTGGGAGAACGCGTACGCGCCGATCGCCGTGGCGCTGACCTGCAGCACCGCCGGCACGGATCCGACGAGACGATGCCAGGCGTCGCCGAGTGCGATGCGGCGACGAACCGCGGCGGTCCATCGGTCGACCCGTACGCCCGGGTCCGAGGCGTCGTCCTTCCCCACCGGGGTCAGCGCCGGACGGCGCCGAGTCGCGGCAGCCGCGGCACGTTCGCCGTGGCCCCGGCATCCGCCGGCACGACGATCTCCTGCGACGCCGCGACATCGATGCCGTCGGCCTCCACCGTCAGCACGGCCGCCGGATCCGCGGAGCGCTTGACGATCGCCAACGCCACCGGGCCCAACTCGTGGTGGATCGCGCTCGAGGTGATGCGTCCGACGGGTTTCCGGGTCGTGTCGTCGCCGTCGCCGACGAGCACCACGTTCGAACCGGCCGGCGGCAGGACCGCGTCGGAGCCGTCGAGGAGGAGCATGACGAGGCGACGCGGCGGGTGCCCGAGGTTGTGCACCTTGGCGACCGTCTCCTGACCGCGATAGCAGCCCTTGTTCAAGTGGACTGCCGAGCGCAGCCAGTCGAGCTCGTGCGGGATGCTCCGCTCGTCGACCTCGGACTGCAACCGCGGGCGCCAGGCGGCGATCCGCAGGGCCTCGGCGGCCAGCGAACCCGCGGCGGAGAACGTCCCCGCACGGACCTGCTGCACGAGCGACCCGAGCTGCTCGCGCGCGACGATCGTCTCGGTCCATGTCCACGCTGCACCCGGGTGCTCACCCGTCGCGTACTGATGCCCGCCGACCGCGACCTCGGACCACGGATCGTGCCAGACGAGCGGCATGCCGTTCGGCGCTGCAGCCTGAACCCCGAGACCCGCCGCCGCACCGATCACGGCGTACTGCTCGGTCGCGATGGCCACCTCGACGCGCAGCATGAACCGCATCCGGTCGAGCCAGGCGTGGAGTGGCGCAGCATCGGCTGCCTCGGTGACGAGCCACGTGGTCGTGCCGTCGTCGAGCAGCTTGACCGCGTGCTCGATCCGGCCGCTCTGGTCGAGGAAGAGGGTCTCCGTCGAGATGCCGGCCGACAGCGAGCGCAGCTCCTGGCTCGTGATGGAGTTGAGCCAGCTCAGCCGATCGGGGCCGGTGACCGTCACGATGCCACGGTTCGACAGGTCGACGATCGCCTTACCGTTGGCGATGAGGCGCTGCTCGATGTTCGGGCTGCCGTAATGGGAGGGGACGCCGTGGTCGACGGCATCCGCCTGTTCGACGGCACCCGGCAGCGTGAGGAAGGGCGAGCCCGGAATCGTTTCCGGTGCGACCGCTCCGTTGGGAATGGTCACGTCAGTCGGCTTTGGCCAGGCGCGCCGAGGCGTGCGTCCGGAGGTCCTGTCCCAGGGCGGCGATGTCCCAGGCCCAGAGCAGGTGGTTCTCGACGAGACCGTACAGGCGGGTCGCGGCGGCGTACTCCTTGGCTCCAGCGGTCCGGACGACGGCGTCGGTCGCGAGGTCGATCCGCGGGCCGTCGATCTGGCCGAGGTAGAGCTCGCTCACACCGTTCGGGTGGACGATCGAGACCTGCAGGGGGAAGGCGCCGGTCGACGTACGCAGGGTCTCGACCGACTGCGCAGTGCCGAACGGGCGGGGGCCTTGCCCTGGGAGCATGCCCGGGCCCGGGTCGCCCTCGATCAGCGGGCGTTCGAGGCGCCAGTAGCCCGTCTCGGTGACGAGCGGCTCGGGCACACCGGACTCGTCCGTCGAGGCTCCGTCAGGCGCGACGTCCGCAGCGGTGTCGTCCGACAGGGCGTCCGCGTCCGTGGACGAGGCCCCCTCGGCGTCGCGCGGGGGCTGCTCGGGCAGGAGCCAGGTGTAGGAGTTGTAGTTCAAGTACGGCAGGCCGTCGTGGCTGAAGCTCACGCGCTGACCGAACTCGCGGGTCACGGTCTCGTCGCCGACCTGGTAGTCGATGACGCCGGTGCCCTCCCAGACGCCGATGAGCCACGACAGCGGGACCAGTTCGCTCGGCAGGCCGCTCGGGATCTCGATCATCGAGGGACCCGGACTAGCGCTGACCGCGGTACAGGTTCTTCAGCACGACCACCGCGGTGAACGCGATGGCGAGGCTGGCGAGGACGAGCAAGCCGATGAAGAAGATTTCGAGAGCGAGCAGCATGGGGAAAGTCTACCCCGAGGCCAGGGCGATGAGGCCATACACGGCACCGCCGATGGCGAGGATGAGGACGGCGCCGGTGACGCTCGTCGACATCCGATCGACGAATCCCACCTTCTGTCGCGTCAGCAGCTGTGCCGAGAACGCGGCCAGGGTGCAGAGGCCGAGCGTGGCCGACAGCCCGAAGAAGGTCTCCCCCGGGCTCCAGAGCAAGCCGGACACGACGACGCCGACGAGCGCGAGCGCCCAGATGGAGACGACACTGATCCAGCGCAGCCGGGGGGAGAGAGTGGTTTCGCTCACGGACCCATTGTCACAGAGCGGACGCCATCGGACCACCAGGCGGAGCCCGGTGCGACGTGGGGTGCGGTCGTTCGCCTAATATGGTTCCAAACTCAGTCGGGAGGATGCGCGTGGCGCAAATTTTGGTCTTGACCTCCATGGTCGGCACCGAGGTCCTCCCATCCCTCGGGCTCTTGAGCCACCGCACCCGGCAGATCCCCGCCGACCCCGCACAACTCGTGAACGCTCCGAGTTCGGACCTCGTCCTCGTCGACGCCCGCCAGGATCTCGCGAGTGCCAAGTCGCTCTGCAAGATCCTCGGTGCGTCCGGGCTGTCGGTCCCGCTGCTCCTCATCCTGACCGAGGGCGGCCTCACGGCCGTCAGCGCCGACTGGGGCGTGAACGACGTCATCCTCGAATCCGCCGGGCCGGCCGAGGTCGACGCGCGGATCCGGCTCGCCATCGGTCGCGCCTCGCAGGAGCACTCGGCGAGCAAGATCCAGGCGTCGGGCGTCGTCATCGACGAGGCCAGCTACTCCGCGAAGGTCCACGGCAAGCCGCTCGACCTCACCTTCAAGGAGTTCGAACTGCTCCGCTTCTTCGCGACCCACCCCTCCCGGGTGTTCACGCGCGAGCAGTTGCTGAGCGAGGTGTGGGGCTACGACTACTTCGGTGGCACGCGAACCGTCGACGTCCACGTCCGCCGGTTGCGCGCCAAGCTCGGCGACCTCGAGCAGCTCATCGGCACCGTGCGCAACGTCGGCTACCGCTTCAACGTCTACGAGGACGATCATGCCCCGGCTGACGCTGTCGGTTCGTAACGTCGACGACGCCCGCACCCGGGATGCGCTCGAGCGCGTCGTGCGCACAGCGTCGCTCGTCGACGGCCAGCCGCCGTTCAGCGACCAGTCGCTCATCGACGTCGCCTCCGGCGCCCGGACGCTGATCCTCGCCGTCGAACCACAGGACCCGCCGGTCGACCCCGACGACTTCGCCGTCGTGGGTGCGGCCATCCTCGGCCATGGCGAGCTCGAGTTCGTCGTCGAGCCCGAGTGGCGGGGTCACGGCTACGGTCGCGCCGCACTGCGCGGCGTCCTCGCCAACTGTCCCCCACAGGTGCGCATCTGGGCACACGGCGACCACCCCGCCTCCCGGGTGCTCGCACAGGAGTTCGGCTTCTCGCCGATCAGGACGCTGCTGCAGCTCCGCCTGACCAAGGCACCGGCGAGCCGCACGCGACCGGCCACCGCCGGGCACGCTGATGTCACGGTCGGCACGTTCCGGCCGGGAGTCGACGAGCAGGAGTGGCTCGAGGTCAACGCGCTCGCCTTCGCCGACCACCCCGAGCAGGGACGCATGACCCTCGACGATCTCCGCGCCCGGGAAGCCGAGCCCTGGTTCGACGCCGACGACTTCCTGCTCGCACGAGGCTCCGACGGCGACCTCCTCGGATTCATCTGGTTGAAGGTCGAGGACACGGTCGGCGAGGTCTACGCGGTCGGCGTGCACCCTGCGGCAAGTGGCCAAGGGCTCGGGCGACTCCTGATGGAGGCCGGCCTCGCCCGCCTGCGGGATCGACGCGTCGAGGCGGTCACGCTCTACGTCGAAGCCGACAACCTCCCTGCGGTGTCGCTGTACCGCTCGCTCGGATTCACCGACCACACGATCGACGTGCAGTACGCGAGAACCGACGCCTGATCCCCTCCACAGCGGCGCGGCGCTGCGGCATTTACACAGTGTTCACCGCAGTCGTCGCGACCACCCCCGCCACGGTGTCATGATGAAGACATGCCAGCAGACCCAACCGTGCTCGATGTCGGCCTCGATGGAGACGAAGAGGACTTCGACCCCGCCTTCGAGCGGAACGATCCCGCGCTGCCCGAACACCGCTACCTCGACCGCGAACTCAGCTGGCTCGCCTTCAACCAGCGTGTCCTCGAGCTCGCCGAAGACCCGGCGCTGCCCGTCCTCGAACGCGCCAACTTCCTCGCGATCTTCGCCTCGAACCTCGACGAGTTCTTCATGGTGCGGGTCGCCGGCCTGAAGCGCCGCATCCTCACCGGACTGGCTGTGCCGACCAACGTCGGCAACGCTCCGGCCGACGTCCTGTCCGAGATCTCGCAGCAGGCGCACGTCCTGCAGGAACGGCACGCGCGCGCCTGGCACGACCTCGTCCGTCCCGACCTCGCCGAACGCGGCGTCACGGTCGTCACCTGGGACTCACTCGACGCAGCCGACCGCGAGTACCTCAGCGAGTACTTCAGCAACCAGGTCTTCCCGGTGCTCATGCCGCTCGCAGTCGACCCGGCGCACCCGTTCCCCTACATCTCCGGCCTCTCGTTGAACCTCGCGGTCCGAGTGCGGAACACCCGCACGGGACGCGAGGAGTTCGCCCGGCTCAAGGTCCCGCAGATGATGCCGCGCTTCGTCCGCGTCGGTCCGGCGGAGCGCCGTTCCGCGTCGCTGGACACCGCTCCCAGCGTTCGCTACATCGCCCTCGAGGAGGTCATCGCCAACCACCTCGGCCACCTCTTCCCCGGCATGGAGATCGTCGACCACCACGTCTTCCGCGTCACGCGCAACGAGGACATGGTGATCGAGGAGGACGAGACCGAGAACCTCATCCAGGCCCTCGAGAAGGAGCTGCTGCGCCGCCGGTTCGGGCCGCCCATCCGGCTCGAGATCACCGACGACATGGACGATGTCACCCTCGGACTCCTCGTCCGCGAACTCGACATCACCGAGCAGGAGGTCTACCGCCTGCCCTCGCCGCTCGACCTCGGTGGCCTCTTCAGCCTCGCCGGCATCGACCGCCCGGATCTCCAGTACCCGAAACGCGTCCCGACCACGGCGCTGCAGTTCCAGCCCGACGAGCCCAACGGCAAGCCCGACCTCTTCCGGTCGATCGCCCGTGAGGACGTCCTGGTCCACCACCCCTACGAGTCCTTCGCCACGAGCGTGCAGGCGTTCATCGAGCAGGCCGCCGCCGACCCGCACGTGCTCGCGATCAAGCAGACCCTCTACCGGACCTCGGGCGACAGCCCCATCGTTGAAGCACTCATCGACGCGGCCGAGGCCGGCAAGCAGGTCCTCGCGCTGGTCGAGATCAAGGCCCGGTTCGACGAGCAGAACAACATCTCCTGGGCCAGGAAGCTCGAGAAGGCCGGCGTCCACGTCGTCTACGGGCTCGTCGGGCTGAAGACGCACTGCAAGCTCGCGCTCGTCGTGCGGCAGGAGCGCGGCGTGCTGCGCCACTACAGCCACATCGGCACGGGTAACTACAACCCGAAGACGAGCCGCATCTACGAGGACCTCGGTCTGTTCACGGCCGACGACCAGGTCGGCAAAGACCTCACCCGCCTCTTCAACGAGCTGTCCGGGTACGCGATCGAGAAGAAGTTCAAGCGACTCCTGGTCGCGCCGCGCCACCTGCGCAAGGGCCTCCTCAAGCACATCGAGCAGGAGCGCACGAACGCCGAGGAGGGCAAGCCCTCCGGGATCCGCATCAAGGTCAACTCGATGGTGGACGAGTCGATCATCGACGCGCTCTACCGGGCCAGCCAGGCGGGGGTCCCGGTCGACCTGTGGGTTCGCGGGATCTGCGCGCTGAAGCCAGGCCAGCCGGGGATGAGCGAGACGATCCGCGTGCGCTCCATCCTCGGGCGGTACCTCGAGCACTCGCGCATCTTCTCGTTCCACAACGACGGCGACCCGCACGTGTTCATCGGCAGCGCCGACATGATGCACCGCAACCTCGACCGCCGCGTCGAGGCGCTCGTCAGGCTCACCGACCCGAAGCACCTCGAGGCGACCGCCGCGATGTTCGAGCAGGCTCTCGACGAGCAGACGTCGTCCTGGTGGCTCGACGCCGACGGCGTCTGGACGCGCCACGCGGTCGACGCTGACGGACGACCGCTCACGGATCTGCAAGACTCCCTCATGCTCGAGACCGCGGCGCGCCGCCGGCCGAGGAACCGTCGCTGACGACTTCGCACCGCGACCCACCCGAGCACCACGACACGACGAGGCAGTGACTATGACGACGACGGCAATCTACGCAGCCGGTGCCGTGTGCTGGCGTCTCATCGACGGCAAGGTCCACCTCCTCGTCATCCACCGCACGGTGTACGGCGACGTCACCATCCCCAAGGGCAAGGTCGATCCCGGAGAGACCCTCGCGCAGACGGCCGTGCGGGAGATCAAGGAGGAGACCGGCCTGAGCGTCCACCTCGGTGTGCCGCTCGGTGTCTCCACGTACCCCCTGTCGAGCGGTCGCGAGAAGATCGTCCACTACTGGTCGGCCGAGGTAACCGACCAGGCTGTCCGCGAGAGCACGTTCATCCCGAACGGCGAGGTCGCCGCCCTGGAGTGGGTCACCATCAAGCGGGCACGGAGCTACCTCAGCTACGAGCGCGACGTGGAGATCCTCGACGCCTTCGCCGCACTGGTCGACGAGGGAGTCACAGCGACCTTCGCCCTCATCGCGATGCGCCACGGGAAGGCCACGTCCCCCTCCGAATGGCCTGGCGAGGACGCAACCAGGCCGCTGGCGCCACGCGGCGTCAAGCAGGCCGCGGGGAACGTCGCGACCCTGCTCGCCTTCGGTCCTCGCAAGATCGTGACGAGCACGGCCGTGCGCTGCGTCAGCACCGTCAGCTCGATCGCCGCGGCCGCGGGCATCGAGCCGAAACGCTCCGACCTCATCAGCCAGGACGCCTACGAGCGCGGTGAATCGGACGTCCGCCGGGTCGTCGGCCGCCGCGTCCGGGCGCTCAAGACGGCGATCCTCTGCAGCCACGGGCCGGTCCTCCCCGAGATCCTGCACGAGATCGCGCTCGCCACCGGGTCCACCCGAGGCTCCTACCTCGGAAGCGCCGCCGCACTCGAGACCGGGGCGTTCTCCATCGTGCACCTCTCCCGGACGAACCCGAGCTCCGGCATCATCGCGATCGAGACGCACGAACCCCGCGTCTGACCCATCCGCGCGAACCCCCTGAACAGGGGCCGTTCGTGGTGCATTCGCGGCGTTGCCACGTCGGCCGCCATGAAGCCGTCGATATCCGTTCACCCGTTGTTTACCATCACGGGGGATGCTCGTCATGCCACGTGGTTAGCGTCACTGACGAGCCAGCACCGGCTCGCACCCACACCAATGAATGGACATCCCTGTGAAGTTCTCACGTTTCGGCCGCGTCGCGGTCGTAGCAGCAGTCGCAGCCGTCGCACTGACCTCCTGTGCGGCCAACGAAGGCGGCGCCACCGCCACAAGCGCAGCCGCCAGCGACCTCAAGGGCAGCCTGGCCGGTAGCGGCGCATCGTCGCAGGGCAGCGCCCAGGAAGCCTGGGTCGCCGCCTTCCAGACGTCGAACCCGGACGTTACCATCAACTACTCCCCCGACGGCTCCGGCGCCGGCCGCAAGGCGTTCATCGCCGGCGGCGTGCAGTTCGCCGGTTCGGACTCGGCCCTCTCCGACGAAGAGCTCTCGAGCACCTTCGCCGCATGTGCAGCCGACACCAAGGCGATCGACCTCCCGGTCTACATCTCCCCGATCGCGGTCATCTTCAACGTCGAGGGCGTCGACGAGCTCAACCTCGACGCAGCGACCATCGCGAAGATCTTCGCCGGTCAGATCACCAGCTGGGACGACCCGGCGATCGTCGCGCTGAACCCCGAGGCCAAGCTCCCCTCGACCCCCATCACCGCCGTCCACCGCTCGGACGACTCGGGAACGACGAAGAACTTCGCCGACTACCTGAACAAGAACGCTCCGGACGTCTGGACCGCTGAGCCGGCCGACACCTTCCCGTTCCAGTCGGGTGAGGGTGCCAAGGGCACCTCCGGCGTCGTCGACACCGTCAAGGGTGGCACCGGCACCATCGGCTACGCCGACGCGTCGAAGGCCGGCGACCTCGGTGTCGCGAAGATCAAGGTCGGCGAGGAGTTCGTCGAGTACAGCGCCGAGGGTGCTGCCGCCGTCGTCGAGGGCTCGCCGCTCGTCGAAGGCCGCGAGGCGAACGACATCGCGATCAAGCTCGACCGCGAGACCACGGACGCGACCCACTACCCGATCGTGCTCGTGAGCTACCTCATCGCCTGCCAGGAGTACGCCGACCCGAAGGTCGCCGACCTCGTCAAGGCCTACGCCGGCTACATCGCCAGCGACGCCGGCCAGGAAGAGGCTGCGAAGTCGGCCGGTGCTGCGCCGCTCTCCGCAGACCTCGCCAAGAAGGTTCAGGACGCGATCGCGTCCATCAAGTAATCCAACGGTCGAGCGTGCCGGGTCCTGCCCGGCACGCTCGACCTGCGTCACCAGCACTCGCAATACCCGCAGTACCCGCTCCCCGAGTCTGTCGAGGGGCACCACCATCGCATCGAGAGAACGGGAACCCATGGCTGTCGAGGCCCTAGCTGCGAGACCCAAAGCCAAGCAACGAGTCGGCGACCGCGTCTTCTCGACGCTCTCCGTCGTCTCCGGATCGCTCATCCTCGTCATCCTGGCGGCGGTCGCGATCTTCCTCATCGTCCAGGCGTTCCCGGCCCTCACGGCCGACTCCTCGTCGTTCACCGGTGCTCCGACGAGCTTCTGGGCCTACGTCGGCCCGTTCGTCTTCGGCACCATCTGGGCGGCCATCCTCGCCCTCGCGATCGCCGTGCCGCTCTCGCTCGGGATCGCACTCTTCATCACCCACTACGCGCCGCGCCGACTCGCGGTCGCCCTCGGCTACGTCATCGACCTCCTGGCCGCCGTGCCGTCGGTCGTCTACGGCCTCTGGGGCGCGCTCGTCCTCGCGCCGTTCGTCCAGCCCTTCTTCGCCTGGCTGTCCGAGAACCTCGGCTGGATCCCGCTCTTCGGAGGCACGGTGTCCGGCACCGGTCGCACGATCCTCACCGTCGCCCTCGTGCTCGCGGTCATGATCATCCCGATCATCACGGCCATCTCCCGGGAGATCTTCCTCCAGACCCCGAAGCTCCACGAGGAGGCCGCACTCGCGCTCGGCGCCACGCGCTGGGAGATGATCCAGATGGCGGTCCTGCCGTTCGGACGCCCAGGAATCGTGTCCGCCTCCATGCTCGGCCTCGGACGCGCCCTCGGCGAGACGATGGCCGTCGCGCTCGTGCTCTCCCCCGCCGCCGTCTACTCGTTCTTCCTGCTCACCTCGAGCAACCCGAACACCATCGCGGCGAACATCGCCCTGAACTTCCCCGAGTCCTTCGGCATCGATGTGAACAAGCTCATCGCCACCGGCCTGATCCTGTTCATCATCACCTTCGTGGTGAACTTCATCGCCAGACTCATCGTCAACCGTCGTAAAGAATTCTCGGGAGCGAACTGATGACCGCCACGACCGACCGCCGCCAGGCGTCCATCGCCACGCCGTTCTCCAACTCGCTCACCGCGGGCAAGCTGCCGAAGTTCGCGCCGCTCACGATCCTCGCGGGCAGCCTCATCGTCAGCGGTGTCATCTTCCTGCTGTTGCAGCAGTCGACGGCCGACAAGAGCTACAACGTCCCCGGAGCCGTCGTGCTCGGTGCCGCGCTCTACGCGGTGACCGTGTACGTCTCGTCGCTCATGGTGGAGGGACGCCGGAAGGCCAAGGACCGCCTGCTCACCACCCTGGTGACCGCGGCCTTCGTCGTCGCCCTCCTGCCGCTCGTCTCGGTCGCCATCACGGTGATCTCGGCTGGTGCCGCCCGCTTCGACATCGAGTTCTTCTCCCTGTCGATGCGGAACGTCGTCGGTGAGGGCGGTGGAGCACTGCACGCCATCACCGGCACGCTGCTCATCACCCTGGCCACGTCGGTCATCTCCATCCCGATCGGGATCCTGACGGCGATCTACCTCGTCGAGTACGGTCGCGGCAAGCTCTCCCAGGGCATCACCTTCCTCGTCGACGTGATGACCGGTATCCCGTCCATCGTCGCCGGACTGTTCGCCTTCGCCCTGCTGGCGATCTTCTTCGGCCCGGGCGTCCGGCTCGGCATCGGCGGCGCCATCGCGCTGTCGCTGCTCATGATCCCCGTCGTGGTCCGCTCCAGCGAGGAGATGCTGAAGCTCGTGCCGAACGAGCTGCGTGAAGCCTCCTACGCCCTCGGTGTGCCGAAGTGGCTGACCATCCTCAAGATCGTCCTCCCCACCTCGATCGCCGGCATCATCACCGGCGTGACGCTCGCCGTCGCCCGTGTCATCGGTGAGACCGCGCCCCTCCTGATCATCGCCGGCTTCACCCAGAGCATGAACTACAACCTGTTCGACGGCCCGATGATGACCCTCCCCGTGTTCGTGTACACCCAGTACGCGAACCAGGGCACCGACGGGGCCGCCTACGTGGACCGCGCCTGGACCGGCGCCCTCGTCCTCATCCTCATCGTCATGGCGCTGAACCTCATCGCCCGACTCATCGCCAAGATCTTCGCCCCCAAGTTCGGCCGCTAGGCCGCGAGCAAAGGAACCCCGTGTCCAAGAGCATCGAAGTCAACGACCTCAACGTCTTCTACGGCAGCTTCATGGCTGTCGAGGGCGTCTCCCTCCAGATCCAGCCCCGCACGGTCACCGCGTTCATCGGCCCCTCCGGCTGCGGGAAGTCGACCTTCCTCCGCACCCTGAACCGCATGCACGAGGTCATCCCCGGCGCACGCGTCGAGGGTGAGGTCCTGATCGACGGCAACAACCTCTACGGCCCGGGCGTCGACCCGGTCCTCGTCCGCCGCCAGGTCGGCATGGTCTTCCAGCGCCCGAACCCGTTTCCGACGATGAGCATCAAGGAGAACGTGCTCGCGGGCGTCAAGCTCAACAACCGGAAGATGTCGAAGTCCGACCAGGACGCGCTCGTCGAGCGTTCGCTCCAGGGCGCCAACCTCTGGAACGAGGTGAAGGACCGCCTCGACAAGCCGGGCTCCGGTCTCTCCGGTGGTCAGCAGCAGCGTCTCTGCATCGCCCGCGCCATCGCCGTCTCCCCCGACGTCGTGCTGATGGACGAGCCGTGCTCGGCCCTCGACCCGATCTCCACGCTCGCCATCGAAGACCTCATCGAGGAACTCAAGCAGGAGTACACGATCGTGATCGTGACGCACAACATGCAGCAGGCGAGCCGCGTCAGCGACAAGACCGCGTTCTTCAACATCGCGGGCACCGGCAAGCCGGGCAAGCTCATCGAGTACGACGACACCACCACGATGTTCTCGAAGCCGTCCGTCCAGGCGACCGAGGACTACGTCTCGGGTCGCTTCGGTTGATCTGACGCCGGCATCACGACAGCCCCGCCCGGGAATCCCGGGCGGGGCTGTCGTGATCTGAAGCGGGTCCGCGAGTCTGTCGAGGCAAAGGGCCTGCCGACGGACCCTCTCGGGCCGGAGAGAACGGACTACGCCGTCTCGATGACCATGATCGGGTCGGTGGTGGGCTGCTTGGAGCCACCCTGCGGCTCGACCGTCACGCCGACCTTGTCGCCTGCGCTCATGGCGCCGTCGAGGACCCGCCAGGTGGTGCCGTTCGCTGCGGAGAAGGTGCCGGCCGAGACCGGACCTCCCTCGCCGATGTACCAGAGTTCATAGACCTTGTCGGACGGCAGGGAGCCGAGTCCGTCGACGAGCAGGGCGGACTTGCCGAGCTCGCCCGACCAGACGAGGGTCGCCGTCGCATCGTCCATGGACACCTTCGCGCGCTGGACGTCGGATGCCGCGTTGATCTCCGCGAGCGCGACCGTCTGCGTGAGGGATCCGCCACCGAACGTGTTCGCGAGTCCGACACCGCCGAAGATGAGGCCGACCGCGGCTGCGGCGCCGACCACCATGCCGACGGCGCTGCGACGCCACCGCGAGGCGGCCTTGCGCTCCGCCGCACCGGCCACCGGGGTGGTCGCTGCTGCGGGGGCCGGCATGGCGGTCGGTGTCGACACCGGCGTCTCGTCGACCTCTGGGAGCGCGGTCGGGAGCGGCTGCACCTCGGCGACAGGAGTGTCGACGGGGGCGTCAGCGGGCAGCTGCGGCAGGTTCTGGATCGCAGCCATGAGCGAGTTCTTGAGCGCTGCCGACGGCTGCACGGGAGGTGCTGCGAGGTCGAGCATGGCGACGGTCTCCTCGAATTCCGCCGCTTCCTCGCGGACGGACTCGTGTTCGGCGCGCAGGCGGTCGAACCGCTCCTGCTCGCGCGGGGTCAGGGTGTGCAGCGCGTTTCCGGCTGCCAGGTCTGTTGCATCGTCTCGCTCGGTCATGTACGCACCCCCAACTCGTCTCGAAGTCTGATCATTCCGTCTCGCAACCTGGTCTTCACCGTGCCGATGGGCACGCCGAGCAGGTTCGAGATCTCGCTGTGACTGTAGCCGCCGTAGTAGGCGAGCGAAACAGCTTCGCGTTGCAGCTCGCTCAACCGGACGAAGGCCCGCTTGACGCGTTCGTGCTCGATCCGGATCTCGACCGTCTCCTGCACGTTGTCGACACGCTCGTCGAAGTCGCGGATGCCGATCTTGAGATCGCGGTCACGTCCGGCCTGTGAGGCCCGCACGCGGTCGATCGCACGACGGTGGGCCATGGTGAGCACCCAGGTCGTGGCCGTGCCCTTGCCCGCCTCGAACTTCTGGGCGTTCTGCCAGACCTCGAGGAACACCTCCTGGGTGACCTCTTCGGACTGCGCGTGGTCGACGAGCACCCGCTTGACGAGTCCGAGGACCCGCGGCGCGATGTGGTCGTACAGCTCGCTGAAGGCGACCTGGTCGCCGCCGGCCACGCGGATGAGCAGCGCATCGAGCACGTTCGCTAAAGACACCTGCGGTGCAGCGTCGGCTTCCGGTCCCGTGGTCACAAGTCTTAGCTTCTCACGGACACCGGCTGTTTGCGCGACGCCCACCCGAGGTCGGGTCTGCGTGTACAGTGCGGCGGTCATACACGGAGTTCGGTGCCGACCCGGGATCCGATTGGAGGAATCGACGCAATTCGACACCCCAGTTCCGGTGTCATCACGGAACGGGCGGCAGGCGGCTGAAGACATCCGCACAAAGTAAGTGCCAGGCCGCAGGAACGCCTCTCGGCGCAAGGCCGCTCGAAGCGGCGATTTTTGGAGCCCGGGGTTACTGCGGCCCGGCTAGAACAGTGTAGCAAGGGATCACCTGTGGACATTCCCAGGTCGAAGGCCTTGACCAGGGCGCCTGGATCAGTCGAGGGAGTCGGTGCGCCACAGTCGGGCGCAGCCGGCGAGCTCCTCGGCGATGGTGCTGAACCGTGCGGCCTTCGTGGTGAGTCTCGCGGCGTCGGCGGGGTCGACCGCGTCCCGGTCGTTCGCGAGCGAGGTGCAGCCGACCGCGTTGATCCGGCAGAAGGACGCCGCCCGCTCGAGGGCGATCGCGAAGTCGCCGGTGTACAGCCCACGGAGGATCTGGTCGGCGAGCACGATGATCTCCTCCGGCCCGGTCGGCTCGGCCGCGCCGGCGATCACGGGGTCGACGGTGGTGATGAGCTCGGTGCCCCGCTGGAAGCTGAAGCTCGTCCCCACCGGGTCCTGCCGGATGAGCAGGCGTAGCAGGTAGATCCGCCAGAGGGCTCCGGGAAGGCTCCGCGGACTGGCGTGCGACCAGAGTTCGGCGATCGCGTCGATCCCGTGCTCGTCGGTGTACGTCACGAGGCGGTCGACCACGGCAGGGTCCGGATCCGCCCGCACCCGGGTGAGGAGTGCGACGGCCGTCTCGTGCGTGATCCTCGACACGGCTTCCGGGTCGAGACCGCCCTGGATGGCTTCGAGCATCGACGGCGGCAGCTTCGTCGGACGATGGAATCCCTCGGTCATGCCTGCTCCTCCCCGCGACGCGCTTCGCGCACCCGACAACGGTACTCGCCTCGTTGGGCGATACTCCCCCTGTGGCCCCGACCTGCGCGTCAACGGGTGCCGTCGAAATCTCGTAGAGTAGAGCGCGTATGGGCCTGTAGCTCAGTTGGCAGAGCATCGGACTTTTAATCCGCGGGTCGTGGGTTCGAGCCCCACCGGGCCCACCACAGACGCGGTACTCGAACGCGTCACATCGGGATAGACGGTCGTCGCCCGCCCATCCCCCGGCGTGGGTCGCTACATCGACGTGGCAGGTCGTGTCGGGCGCACATCGCCCGCAGCGCCGAATGCGTCCTCCCGGACGCGCGTCGCCGCTGACCGCCGCGTCTCGGGGACGATGGCGTCGATCGCGAGCCGCCACATGCGGTCCACCGACGCTCCGATGTCCGAGCGCCCGACCGTCGCCTGGGCGGTGAGCTGGACACCGGTGAAGAATCCGATCAGCGTGCGGGCCAGCTCCGGTGCCGACATCGAACTCTCCAGGTCCCCGGCCTGCAGCGCCACGTCGAGCTGAGCGGCCGTCCCCGAGATCCAGTCCTCGTAGAACGCGCCGGCCGGTTGGCTCAGCGAACCCTCATCGAGCGTGAGTCTGATCCCGGCACGGACCACCGGGTCGTTCTCGAGTTGATCGACGATGGCGCGCGAAACCCGGATGAGCCGCTCGAGGACCCCGTCATACTGTTCCGACACCCGTTCCATCAGGGGCATCGACCGGTCGTGCTGCTCGTGGATGACCGCGAGGGCGATCTGCTCCTTCGACTTGAAGTGGAAGTACATGGACCCCTGCGAGATCCCAGACGCTTCCGCGATCATCGACAGACTCGCGTTCCCGTAGCCGATGCGGTCGAAGACGGTCGCGGCACCCTCGACGATCGCGTCCTGCGTCACCTGTCCGCGTTCCTGCGTGGGCGTTCGTCGCGTCCCCGGCATCCTGGCCTCCTCGGGCAGCCTGTGTTCCGGCTCCGATCCATCGGCGCCGTATCCGTCGACCGTGGCCGGTCGGGGCCTCAGCCTAGAGGCTCGGAGCTCGCACAGCCGACCTTTTTTTGATAACTGGTACGAACGACTTATTCGTGACACACTGGTGGAGGTGATGCCGCCGCAGTCCACGCCTCAGTGGACTGTGTATTCGCGACGGGGGTTTGCGACGCTCACCGCCTCGACCGGTGGGTCACGCAGGGATCGGGGGATCCAGCACTGCGTGATCCACCCGGTCACACACGCGCCGTGATCAGCGCGCGAGCGGCTCCGGGAGGCCGGTCACCGTCGCCTCGTCCGCGAGGCTCGCGTCGATCGAGACGAACGACAGGACCGTGACGGGAACGCCGAGGTGCGCGGCCGCCTGCAGCTTGTGGTGGCCGTCCAGGACGAAGTGCACGAGACCCGTGTGGGCGTCAAAGCTGTCGAACGGCTGCGTCCGGTCCAGCACGGAGACCGCGAGCACGGTCGCCGCTCCCCCGGCCCGAAGCCGCTCCTCGTACGAGGTCACGCGCTCGCGGTCGTTCCAACCGGGCGGCACCATCGGCACCAGGAACTCGAAGAGGGTCTCGTGATCGCCGGTCGTCCGGGTCGGGCCGCGGTAGTAGCCGGTCGCCGGGTCCTCCGGTGCACCCAGCGTGGGGTCGATGCCGCGGTGCGCGACCTGTTCCCGCGAGAAGTAGTCGTGATCGTCACCCGGAGCAACCAGGACGGGCTCGATGGACAGCAGGAGCGGCAGATAGGTCCCCTCAGGCAGGATCGTCGACACGAGGTCGCGTAACGACGGATCATCGATCGCGGGCACGCCCTCGTCCAGGTGATCGTGCAGTACGTCTGCGGCGAGCGCCCGAGCACCCTCGTCCAGACGACGGAACAGCAGCGCGCAGCTTCCGCACGGGAAGCTCAACTCGAACGCCTCCGCGCCATCGACGATGAGGTGGCGCCCACCGGGCTCGCGGAAACCAGTGAAGCGCAGTGGGGCGTCCGGTGTCCCGAGGTGGACCGGAGCCGCGCGATCGAGCAGCCCGGTTCGAGATCGGGCGGGTCCGTCGGTCATCGAGCTACCTCCGGACGGCCGGGATGATGACGCCGTCGATCACCGAGATGAGGAAGTCACGTGTCACCGGCTCCCGCAGCATGAGGACGCGATAGCTCACCATCGCCTGGCTGATCAGCGCAAGGGTCTCCACATCGGCGTCCGCGCGGATCTCACCGCGGTCGATCGCGCGCTGCAGCAGGAAGCGGTTGACCGCCATGCGCGGCTCCACGATCGCCGCATGGATGGACTCGGTGAGCTCCGGGGCATCCGAGATCATCGACATCACGCCAGCGAACACGCGCATCTTGCGCTCGCCCTCGGCGATGGACGGCGCCTTGATCATCGCCACGAGGTCGCCGCGGAGTGAGCCGGTGTCGGGCAGCTTCGAGAAGTCGGGATCGATCTGCTTCATGCAGGCGACCGCGTCGATCACAAGTTCGGACTTCGACGCCCATCGGCGGTAGAGCGTCGCCTTGCCGGCCTTCGCCCGCGCGGCGACCATGTCGACCGTCATCCCGGCGTAGCCCGTGTCAGCGAGGACGTCGAGCGCGGCGTCGAGGATCTCGGCGTCCCGCGTGTGGTCGCGCTTCCGGCCGAGCTTCGGCGCTGCGGGTGGGGTCTCGAGCTGCGTCATCGCGGCTCACCTCCCTTTCGTCTCCCGGAACAGCATAGTTCAGGAACTTCATAGTTCTGGAACTGTTTGGTTTCGAAACTCCTCGGTTCCGTATATGCTCCTGCTCATGACTTCGAACAGTACTGCCGGAACCCCGGCCGTCTCCTCACGCCGCTGGTGGACGCTCGTCACCGTCGGCCTCGCCCAGCTCATGGTCGTGCTCGACGCCACCGTCGTGAACATCGCGATGCCCGCCGCCCAGGCCGACCTCGGATTCTCCGACGGCGACCGCCAGTGGATCGTCACCGCCTACTCCCTCGCCTTCGGCAGCCTGCTGCTGCTCGGCGGACGCCTGTCCGACCTCATGGGCCGGAAGCGGGCGTTCATCATCGGGCTCGTCGGGTTCGCGATCGCCTCGGCCCTCGGAGGCGCCGCGGACTCGTTCGGCACCCTCGTCGCCGCGCGGGCACTCCAGGGCGTCTTCGCCGCCCTCCTCGCACCGACCGCGCTCGCGATGCTCACGACCACCTTCACGATCCCGAAGGAGCGCGCCCGCGCGTTCGGCGTCTTCGGTGCGATCGCCGGCGCAGGTGGCGCGGTCGGACTCCTCCTCGGCGGATTCCTCACCGAGCAGTTCGACTGGCGTTGGAACCTGTACATCAACGTCGTGATCGCCGTGGTCGCCATCGTCGGGGCGGTCCTCTTCATCACCACCCCGAAGACGACCGGCCCCCGCCCCAAGCTCGACGTTCCGGGCACCGTCCTCGTCTCAGGTGCGTTGTTCAGCCTCGTCTACGGCTTCGCCAATGCCGAGACCGACGGCTGGGACTCGCCGCTCAGCTGGACCTTCCTGGCCGCGGCAGCCGTGCTCCTCGTCGTGTTCGTCCTCTGGCAGCGTCGGGCCGCACATCCGCTCCTGCCCTTGTCGATCATCCTCGACCGCAACCGCGGTGCCGCGTTCATCTCGGTCATGATCGCCGGAGCCGGGATGTTCGGCATCTTCCTCTTCGTGACCTACTACCTGCAGGCCTCGCTCGGCTACTCACCGCAGCAGACGGGCTTCGCCTTCCTCCCGATGATCGCGATGCTCGTACTCGCCGCACAGCTGGGGACCAACCTCCTCGTCCCGCGGTTCGGGCCGAAGGTCATGGTGCCGTTCGGCATGACGCTCGGGGCGATCGGCATGCTCCTCCTCACCCGACTCGACCTCGACAGTTCCTATGTCGGCAACGTCATGCCGGCGCTCATGGTGCTCGGCTTCGCGATGGGATCGATCATGCCCGCCTCGATGCAGACCGCGACGCTCGGTGTCGACCGGGCGTTCGCCGGGGTCGCCTCGGCGACGGTCAACACCAGCCAGCAGGTCGGCGGGTCGATCGGTGTGGCGCTGCTCAACACCCTCGCGGCGAGCGCCGCCACGGCCTACGTGACCGACAACACGCCGCCCACCCCCGAGGTGCTCGCGCAGGCCGCGATCCAGAGCTACCAGACCGCCTACTTCTGGGGTGCCGGGTTCTTCGCGGTCGGCGCGGTGACGGCGGCACTGCTGTTCCGCCGACGCAACCAGGGACTCGCCCTGCACCACGCCCCGGAGGCGTCCGCAGAACCGGTGCTCGCGCACTGATCCAATCGGGTCCCGAGCACACGGCCGTCGCGCACGCGCGCGGCGGCCGTCTGCGTCATCGAAGAGCCACGCGGTCCGCGGTCAGGCGGAGACGCGGAGGATCGACGTCATCTTCTTCCCCTTCGCGACCTCGTCCACGAGCTTGTCGAGCTGACGGACGCGCTGCATGAGAGGATCCTCGATCTCCTCGACGCGGATGCCGCAGATGAGGCCCGTGATGAGAGACGCATTGGGGTGCATCGCTGGCGCTTCGGCGAAGAAGGTCTCGAAGTCGGTACCGTCGGCGAGCACCCGTTCGATCGCGGCGTCGTCGTAGCCCGTGAGCCAGGTGATGACCTGGTCCACCTCGTCCTTCGTGTGGCCCTTCCGCTCCGCCTTCGCGACGTAGAGCGGGTACACACTGGCGAAGCTCGTCGTGAAGATGCGGTGTCCGGCCATACCTGGCAGTCTCCCACCGTCGCGCGTTCGGGACCAGGCCGATCGCCGGCTATCCGTCGCTCGTCGTCCATCGCTCGGGGGACGCGTCCTGCCGCGACGGCTGCCTACCCTGGCAGCATGACGAATCCCGGACAGCACCCGCAGACGCCTTCGCCATCACCCTCGACGACACCGGCCTCGACGACACCGGCGTCGATGCCGGCCTCGACGCCCGTCGATCCAGCCGCGCCCCAGCGGCAGCTCGCGACGTACGACCACGCCCTTCGCGCCGCACCGGCCTGGTGGCGCGGCGCACTCGCGCTCCTCCTGCTCGTCGTGGGGTTCCTGATCCTCTCGATCGCGCTCGGCGGCATCGCGCTCATCGTGGACGTGGCCACCGGGGCGTACACGCTCGACGACGTCGCGAACGGCCTCATGACCCTGACGCCGGTGACGATGCTCGCGAACAACCTGTCGCTCGCCGCGCTCATCCCGGTGTCGATGCTCATCCAGTGGGCGATCTTCGGCGTCCGTCCACGGTGGCTGTCCTCGGTGGAGGGGCGCTTCCGTTGGCGCTGGCTCGGGCGCCTTGCGCTCATCATCGTCCCGGTGTGGATCGTGTACGTCGGCGCGTCCGTCCTGCTCTCCCCGCTCGAGCCCATCGTCGTCGACGGCACCATGATCGCGATGCTCGCCGTCGTGATCCTCACGACGCCGCTGCAGTCGGCCGGCGAGGAGTACGGGGCGCGCGGCCTCATCCAACGTTCCGTCGGATCCTGGTTCAGTCGACCGATCACGGCGTTCCTCGTCGGCACGGTCGTCTCCGGCGCGGTCTTCGCCTCGGTGCACTTCGCCGGCGACCCCTGGCTCATCGCTTACTACTTCGTGTTCGGCGCCTCGATGTCCTTCGCCGCCCGCGGGACCGGTGGCCTCGAGGCGCCGGTGCTCATCCATGCGACGAACAACGTCCTGCTCCTCGTCCCCACGGCCCTCATGTCGCAGACCGACCAGGTCTTCGAGCGAGGCGAGGGCGCTGGCGGACCGTTCATGCTCATCCCGATGGCGCTCTGCGTCGCCGCAGCCGTCGTGAGCACCTGGTGGGGGCGCAGGAACGGCGTGACCGCGACGGCTCCGCTGCCGCCGAGCCGGGTGACGAAGCAGCAGGGGACGCCGCCGGCCGCCAAGGCCGCTCCGGTGGCTACACCGACGCAGCTGCCGACGACCCCGCAGGATCCGTCGGCGGCTCCACCGCGATGACCTGCCCGCCGGTCACTCGCACGAGCTCCTCGAAGGTCGTCGGGAACACCGTGTGCGCATGCCCGGCTGCGGCCCAGACCTCCGGGTAGGCGGCGAGCGCCTCGTCCACATAGGTGCGGATCGGTTCCGGGTGACCGACGGGCGCGACGCCACCGATCACCTGTCCCGTCGCCGCCTTGACGACCTCGGCGTCAGCACGCTTCAGCCGTCCACCGAGCCGCTCGCCGACCCAGGCGGTGTCGACACGGTGGGCGCCGCTCGTGAGGATCAGCGTCGGCTCGCCGTCGAGCGTGAACACGAGGGAGTTCGCGATCGCCCCGACCTCGATCCCCAAGGCCTCCGCTGCGAGCGCGGCCGTGCGCGCAGCGTCGTCGAGCCAGGTGACCTCGCCCTGAGCCCCGCGATCGCGCAGCGTCTGCTCGACGATGGACACGGCAGGATGCGCTCGATCACTCATGCGACCATGCTGCCGCATCGGGCCGTCGGCGCGCGAGTGCCGGGACGCCGCGGGACGCGGCGCGAGGTCAGTCGCCGAGTGGGACCAGCGTCACCGCGAGTCCCGCTTCCCGGAGGAGTGCGATGGTCTCGGGTGCCGCCTCGTCGTCGGTCAGGAGGGCGTCGAAGGCCTCGAGCCCGGCGATCCGGCCGAGCTGCCGCACACCGAGCTTCGAGGCATCGGCGACCACGACCACCCGCTCGGCCGCGCGAACCATCCTGGCTTTCACCTCGGCCTCGGGCAGGTTGACGTTGGTCACGCCATGGCCTGCGTCGACACCGTTGCACCCGATGAAGGCGAGATCGGCGTGGACCTGGCCGAGCAGCGAACCGGCGAGCGGATCGACGAGCGAATGCTGGAGCGGCCGAAGCGATCCACCAGTGACGATCACCGAGAACCTCGGGATCTCCGACTCGAGCTCGAGCGCGATGGTCAGGCCGTTCGTGATGACCACGACGTCGGCGAGGTCGCGGCGAGCCTTGAGCGCGCGGGCGAGGGCGAGGCCGGTGCTGCCGACGTCGACGATCACGCTCTGACCGGAGCGCACCATCGCGGCCGCCGCCTCACCGATCCGCTGCTTCGCGTGGGCCGAGGTCGCGGTCGCGAGTTCGATCGGCGACTCCACGGCGCCGCGTCCCTGCACGGGCATCGCACCTCCGTGCACGCGGACGGCCTCGCCCTGGTCGACGAGGGTGTCGAGGTCCGTCCGGGCGGTCACCCGGGAGACGCCGAAGTCGTCGGAGATGTCGGCGACGCGCACGAAGCCGCGCTCATCGAGGAGCTCGCGGATGCGGTCGCGTCGCAGTGGGGCGGGCAACTGCATCGGCTCGTCGTCGGACATGCTTGAATCTTCGCTGACTTGCCTATACTTTTCAAGGCGAAACGTTGTACGTTTCCTTTCGACAACCCATTCTGAGGATCCCCATGCCCCCACTCGACGACACCTTCGTCATCGACCCGGCGATCGCGAGCTCGACCCAGCGCCTCGCCGACGGTCGCGAACTCATCTACTTCGACGACGTCTACACGACGCTGCCTGCGGAGCGCCTGCCCGACGCACGCGAACTCGCCCCACGACCGCCGACCGCATCCATGCGCCAGGACCCGCTCACAGGTGAGTGGATCTCGATCGCCGCCGCCCGCCAGAACCGCGTGATGCTGCCACCCGCGAACCTCGACCCGCTCGCGCCCGCGAGCCCCTCGAACCCCTCCGAGATCCCCGACCAGTACGACGTCGCGGTCTTCGAGAACAAGTCGCCGTCCTTCGGACCGCTGCTCGAAGACGAGAACGCACCGGTCGACCTCGCCGACCTCGAGACGGTCGGAATCGGCCGGACGCGCACCTCGGTCGGCCGATGCGAGGTCGTGAGCTTCAGCCCGTCGAGCACCGGTTCCTTCGGCTCGCTGTCCCGCACCCGGGCGCGCACGGTGATCGAAGCGTGGGCCCGCCGGACGCACGCACTGTCGCAGATCGACTCGATCCAGCAGGTGTTCCCCTTCGAGAACCGTGGCGAGCAGATCGGTGTCACCCTCCACCACCCGCACGGACAGATCTACTCCTACCCCTACGTGACCCCGCGCACGCAGCGGCTCATCGCCGCGAGCGAGGCCTACGGTCCCGGACTCTTCGCCGACATCCTCGCCGCGGAGCAGGCTGACGAGCGCGTCGTCCTCGCCGGCGAGCACTGGACGGCGTTCGTCCCGTTCGCCGCGCGCTGGCCCATCGAGGTACACCTGCTCCCCCACCGGCACGTGCCCGACTTCGCCGCGACCTCGCTCGAAGAACGGGATGAGCTCGCCGGTCTCTACCTGCGGTTGCTGCGGGGAGTCGACGCCCTGTACGACACCCCGACCCCGTACATCGCCGCCTGGCACCAGGCGCCGACCCGCGTCCACCGCGACGAGCTCCGACTCCACCTGCAGCTCACCTCCCCACGTCGTGGAGCCGACCGCCTGAAGTACCTGGCCGGCTCCGAGGCCGCCATGGGCGCCTGGATCGGCGACGTCCCGCCCGAGACCACCGCCACCGCCCTGCGCGCCGCGATCGCCGCAGCCGACGAGGAGAACCCCGTATGACCGACCTGCAGCGCACCGCCACGAGCGGATTCGAGAACGCCTTCGGCAGCGAACCGCACGGCCTCTGGACCGCGCCCGGCCGCGTGAACATCATCGGCGAGCACACCGACTACAACGACGGCTTCGTGTTCCCGATGGCGATCGACCGCCGCACCGTCGCAGCCGTCCGGCGCCGTGACGACGACCGCATCCGCGTGTCGAGCAGCTTCTCGCCCGAGATCGTCGAGGTCTCGGTGCGCGCGCTCGATCCCGACGCCTTGCACGGCTGGTCTGCCTACCCGCTCGGCGTCGCATGGGCGCTCGGCCAGTTCGGGGCACCCTTGCAGGAGGTGCCCGGGGTCGACATCTACATCGACTCCGACGTCCCGGTCGGGGCCGGCCTCTCCTCCTCCGCGGCCATCGAGGCCTCGGTCGCCGTCGCACTGAACGAGATCTGGCACCTCGACCACGACCGCCGGACGCTCGCGAAGATCTGCCAGCTCGCCGAGAACCGGGCGGTCGGCGCACCGACCGGCATCATGGACCAGTCGGCGTCGCTCCTCGGCCGGCGTGACTGCGGCGTCTTCCTCGACTGCCGCTCGCTCGAGACCGACGTCATCCCCCTCGGCTTCGAGGAGCACGACCTCGAGCTGCTCGTCATCGACACGCGCGTCGAGCACGCCCACGTGTCGGGCGGGTACGCCGCACGTCGGGCGTCCTGCGAGGCGGGTGCCGCAGCGCTCGGCGCCGACTCACTCCGCGACGTCACGGTCGGCGACCTCGACCGCGCTCGTGAGCTGCTCGACGACGAGACCTTCCGCCGTGTTCGTCACGTCGTGACCGAGAACCAGCGGGTCCTCGACACCGTCCGGACCCTGCGCGAGCACGGCCCGACGTCGATCGGCGAGCTGCTCGTGGCCTCGCACGCGTCGATGCGTGACGATTTCGAGATCTCCGTGCCGGAACTCGACCTGGCCGTCGAGACGTCGATGGCCGCGGGTGCGATCGGTTCGCGCATGACCGGTGGTGGCTTCGGGGGTGCGGCGATCGCCCTGGTCCCCGTCGCCCTGGCGTCGGCCGTGGCGGAGGCGGTCACGGCGGCGTTCGCCCAGGCGTCCTTCACCGCCCCGACCATCTTCCCCGTCCGCCCCGCCGCCGGAGCCACCCGAGAATCCTGACCTTCCCCTCCCCTGCCCGCGAGGGGTCCCGAATGGCTGGTCGAACAGCCTGACCACTAGCCATTCGGGACCCCTCGCGGGCAGCTTGTGAGGAACTTCGGCGGCGGGGTCCTTTCAGTGGTCAGGCTGAGGGGATGGCTGTCCGCGACTCGTTGCCCGAACCCCTTGCCCAGCGAGCCTTCACGGCTCACGAAGCCCGCACCCTGGGCGTGACCAGGGCCCGTCTGCGAGCTGGCGATCTCCGACATCCGCATCACGGCGTTCACGTCGCTCATGATGCGAAATCGGCGCACGAACGGGCATTGACGTACGCCCCGCTCTTGTTACCTGGTCAGTTCTTCAGCCACACGTTCGCGGCCTCGCTCTGGGAACTCCCGCTGCCGCTGCCGCTGGAGAACGGTCCCATCCATGTTTCGGCAGCGGCTCCACAGCGAGCGCCGAAGGGAGCGGCGGTCGTCGGGCACAAGCTCGACGGGTCACACTGGGAGACCGCGATACTGGGCGGGGTTCCGGTTTCCACCGCTGTCGATGTCTGGTGTCAGCTCGGCAACACGCTGTCGCTCGGTCAACTCATCATGATCGGCGATGCACTGGTCGGGCGCCAGGACCCGCTCGCGACGATGCCGCAACTCATCCGTGGGCTCGCACGCATGAACGGGCGACGCGGCGCGAAGCGGCTCAGGGAGGCGCTCCTGTCGATCCGTCCGGGAACGGACTCACCGCAGGAGACCAAGCTCCGGCTGTCGCTCGTTCAAGCTGGTCTTCCCGAACCGCAGGTGAATCGCGTCATCGTCGATGACGACGGCGCCTTCCTGGCGCTCGGAGACCTGGTGTATCCCGAGCACCGAGTGCTCGTCGAGTACGACGGAGCCGTCCACTTCGCGACGGAAAGCCAGGCGTTCCGGGACATCGACCGGCTGGACCGCCTGATGGCCGCCGGTTGGCGAGTCATCCGCGTGAACCGATCGCACCTCGGCACTCCGTCGCTCATCGCCGACCGTGTGGCCCAGGCCCTGCGCTCACGAGGGGTCCCGAATGGCTAGCGGCACGCCGCGCGCACCAACCAAACGGGACCCCTCGCGGGCTGGGTTAGGGGGTGGCCATGCGGACGACGTTGGCGAGGAGACCGACGCGGGTCATGGGGCCGACACCACCGGGGTTCGGGCTGATCCACGAGGCGACCTCGGCCACGTCAGGGGCGACGTCGCCGACGACCCGGGACTTGCCGGTCTCGGGGTCGGTCTCGCGGCTCACACCGACGTCGAGGACGATCACGCCGGGCTTCACGGCATCGCGCGTGACGATCCCGGGGACGCCCGCCGCGGCGACGATCACGTCGGCGGTGCGGAGGATGTCGTCGAGTCCGACCGTTCCGGTGTGCGTCAGCGTGACCGTCGCGTTGTATTCACGACGGGTGAGCAGCGGGCCGATCGCGCGACCGACGGTGACCCCGCGGCCCACGACGACGACGTGCTTGCCCGCCCAGCTGATCCCATGGCGTTCCACCAGCTCGATGACGCCCTTCGGCGTGCACGGCAGCGGCGTGTGGATCGGGCGGTTCACGTTGAGCACGAGACGACCGAGGTTGGTCGGGTGGAGCCCGTCGGCGTCCTTCTCGGGATCGATGCGCTCGAGGATCGCGTCGGTGTCGATGTGCTTCGGCAACGGCAGCTGCACGATGTAGCCGGTGCAGCTCTCGTCGGCGTTGAGCTCGTCGAGGACGGCCTCGAGCTCCTCCTGCGAGACCGTCTCGGGCAGGTCGCGTCGGATCGACTCCATGCCGACCTCGGCACAGTCGCGGTGCTTCCCGGCGACGTACCACTGCGAACCCGGGTCGGACCCGACGAGGACAGTGCCCAGCCCGACCGAGATGCCGCGCTCCTTGAGCGCGGCCACCTCGATCGCGAGTTCGGACTTGATGGCCGCGGCGGTGGCCTTGCCGTCGAGGATCTGTGCGGTCATGCGCCCGCGCCCTACTGCTGGAGGCCGGGGTAGAGCGGGAAGCGCTCGGCGAGCGCGGTGACGCGCTCCCGGAGGGCTCCGGCCTCGGCACCGTTGCGCAGCGCGAGGGCGATGATGTCGGCGACCTCGGCGAACTCGGTGTCGCCGAAGCCACGCGTCGCGAGCGCCGGCGTACCGATCCGCAGACCGGAGGTGACCATCGGCGGGCGCGGGTCGAACGGCACCGAGTTGCGGTTGACCGTGATGCCGACCTCGTGGAGGAGGTCTTCGGCCTGCTGGCCGTCGAGCTCGGAGGTGCGGAGGTCGGCGAGCACGAGGTGCACGTCGGTGCCGCCGGTGAGGACGTCGATGCCGGCGGCCTTCGACGCCTCGGAGGTGAGCGCCTCGGCGAGGAGCTTGGCACCGCGGAGCGTCCGCTCCTGACGGTCCTTGAACTCAGCCGTGGCGGCGAGCTTGAACGCCGTCGCTTTGGCGGCGATGACGTGCATGAGTGGTCCGCCCTGCTGGCCGGGGAACACGTTCGAGTTGAGCTTCTTGGCGAGCTCCATGTCGCGGCTCACGATGAAGCCGGAGCGCGGGCCGCCGATGGTCTTGTGCACGGTGGAGGACACGACGTCGGCGAACGGCACGGGCGACGGGTGGACACCTGCGGCGACGAGGCCGGCGAAGTGCGCCATGTCGACCCAGAGCTTCGCGCCGACCTCGTCGGCGATCGCGCGGAACGCGGCGAAGTCGAGCTGGCGCGGGTAGGCGGACCAACCGGCGATGATGACCTGCGGCTTGTGCTCGAGTGCCTTGTCGCGGACGACGTCCATGTCGACGAGGAAGGTCTCGGGGTCGACGCCGTAGGAGACGGCGTTGTAGAGCTTGCCGGAGAAGTTGAGCTTCATGCCGTGGGTGAGGTGACCGCCGTGGGCGAGCTCGAGACCGAGGATGGTGTCGCCGGGGGTGGCGATCGCCGACAGGACCGCGGCGTTGGCCGTGGCGCCCGAGTGCGGCTGGACGTTCGCGTACGCGGCGCCGAAGAGGCTCTTGGCCCGCTCGATCGCGAGGGACTCGGCGATGTCGACGAACTCGCAGCCGCCGTAGTAGCGACGACCCGGGTAGCCCTCGGCGTACTTGTTGGTGAGGACACTGCCCTGCGACTGCAGGACGGAGACGGGCACGAAGTTCTCGCTCGCGATCATCTCGAGGGTGTTGCGCTGGCGACCGAGCTCCTGCTCGAGGACCGCTGCGATCTCGGGATCGACCTCGGAGAGTGGCGCGTTGAAGGTGTCGGACAAGACTGGCTCCCTTTTGTGACAGAACGGATGTCGGTGATGTGCCGTTTCGGCCCAGGCGTGCGGCCGAATCCGCCCTTGTCTTCAAGGTGCAGGGTCGCTCCCCGATGGTGAACCATCTGAGGCGGAGCGGAACTCCGTCTATACGCCAGTTGCGACTGCTAGCAGCATAGCAACGGGACGCCCGACGCGCACCGTCCTGTGGAGAGGCCGGGCAGCGGTGGAGGCCGGTGTGTCAGGATGGCCCGACGCTTGTTCATAATCCGAACAAACCCCGTTCCAGCCCCACGATCCCGCGTCGCCGACGCCGAAGGAACCGCCCATGAGCCTGCTGCCCCGCCCCGTCTCGCAGACCACCGACGCCTCCGCTCCCCCGTTCCGGTTGTCGGCGGAGTCGGTGATCCGTACCGACCCGTCGGTTGCGACCACAGCTCGGATCCTCGCCCACGCCTTGCGCACCTCGACGGGGTTCGCCCTCCCGGTCGAGACCACCGGCACGGAGGAGGTCGTGGCCTCCGCGGGTACGGACATCACGCTGTCGATCGACCCCAGCCTGTCGACGACGAGCGGGGCCTATCGATTGACCGCCGCGGCCTCCGGTGTCGAGATCGTCGGCGCGGACGCCGACGGGGTCCACCACGGCACGCAGACGCTCAGGCAGCTCCTCCCGCCGGCCAACTGGGCACCGACGGCCGGCGCACAGGACTGGATCGTCTCTGCGACCTTCATCGATGACGCTCCGCGCTTCGCCTACCGCGGCGCGATGCTCGACGTCGCGAGGCACTTCTTCACGGTCGCGCAGGTGCAGCGGTTCATCGACCAGATCGCCGCACTCAAGCTCAACCACCTGCATCTGCATCTCACCGACGACCAGGGGTGGCGCCTCGAGATCGCCGGGTGGCCGGAGCTCACCGGGATCGGTGCGGCGACCGCCGTCGGTGGTGGTACGGGCGGCTCGTACAGCGCCGACGACTACCGGGCGATCATCGAGTACGCCGCCGACCGCCGCATCACGATCGTCCCCGAGATCGACGTCCCCGGACACACGAACGCGGTCCTCTCGGCGTATCCCGAACTCAACCCGGACGGCGTCGCCCGCGAGCCGTACACCGGCACGGAGGTCGGCTTCTCGAGCCTCGACATCCATGCCGAGTCCACCTACACGTTCCTCGAGGACGTGTTCACCCAGCTCGCTGCGATGACCCCGGGCCCCTATCTCCACCTGGGCGGCGATGAAGCGCTCGCCACCACTGAGGAGGACTTCCTCCACTTCGCCCGTCGGGTCTCCGAGTTGGTCGCCACGACGGGGAAGACCGCCATCGCCTGGCACGAGTTCGGCGCGTCACGCGACCTCGACCCCGGCACCATCGGCCAGTACTGGAACTACGTCTCCCCCGAGGACGGTCACGCCGACAAGCTGCGCTCGTTCGTGGATCAGGGCGGGCAGGTCATCATGTCTCCGGCGGACGCCGCCTACCTCGACATGCAGTACCCCGACGTCGCGACGGCAGGCCTCACCTGGGCGGACGGCCCCACGAGTGTCGAACGCTCCGCCGTCTGGGAGCCGACCGAGATCGTCGAAGGCGTCGGTGAGCAGGACATCCTCGGCGTCGAGGCCCCGCTCTGGACGGAGACCGTGGCCGACGTGCAGACGCTCGAGTTCCTCGTCTTCCCTCGTGTCGCGTCCATCGCGGAGATCGGATGGTCGGAGCGACGCGCGCCGGACTGGAGCGACTTCCGGGTCCGGCTGGCCGAACTTGCTCAGGGATGGTCGGCAGCGGGCATCGCCTTCCACCGCTCCCCCGAGGTCAGCTGGCTCGACTGATCCGAGCGACGGTCGGAAAGGCGGCCGGGAGCGATGCTCGCCCCCGAGCACCACTCCCGGCCTGTCGACGGGTACGCACGAAGGCGCCCCCTCCCGTCGAGATCTGCAACGTTTCGGGTCCGTTGCCCGATGCACACCGGCCGTGGCGCGCATCGTGGCCGTCCGAGGACGACCCAGCCGGGTCCCCGTCGCCGGGAATCCTGCTGTTCATCCTGAGAGAGTGCATCCCGAGCAGGTCATGACGCGGTTTCCCAGAACAATCGAAACGGATCTTCCTCGTCGCCAGCGGCTGTCCGCGAGGCACCTCGTGCCAAGATGAGGAATCGGCGTCATGATCCCGCTCCACCCGACTCTCTTGGGCGGGCACGGTGCCCGGTAGTGCGCAGCTCGCAGACGGAGGCATCATGAGCCTGGATACATCCCCGGCTTCATCGCTCACCGAGCGATCGGATGCCGAGCTCATCGAGCACACCCGCACGGGCTCGCAGGACGCCTATGCGGAGCTGTGGCGACGGCACTCGAACGCCGGACGGACCGTCGCCCGGTCCGTCACCTCGAGCCTCGATCCCGACGACCTCGTCTCGGAGTCCTTCGCCCGCATCTATCAGGCGGTCCGTCGTGGGAAGGGACCCACCGGCGCCTTCCGCCCGTACCTGTTCACCACCATCCGGAACACGGCGGCCGCGTGGGGCCGATCGCGTCGGGAGACCTCGCTCGACACCCTGGACTCCTTCGAGGACCCGGACACGAACGAGGCCTCCTCGATCGAGGCCCTCGATCGCAGCCTGAGTGCCCGAGCGTTCCGGAGCCTGCCGACCCGGTGGCAGGAGGTGCTCTGGTACACGGAGATCGAGGCGATGACGCCTGCGGAGGTCGCGCCGCTCCTCGGGATGAAGGCCAACTCGGTGTCCGCGCTCGCCTACCGAGCACGCGAGGGTCTGCGCGAAGCGTGGATCCAGGCGCACCTGCAGGCCGTCGACGACGATTCGGAGCACGCCTTCACGATCAGCAGGCTCGGATCGTACGCGCGCGGGAACCTCTCCGCGCGGGACACCGCCAAGGTCGAGTCGCACCTGGACGCCTGTCAGCGGTGCACCATCGTGGCCGCTGAGGCGAAGGAGGTCGGCTCGCGCATGGCGCTCGTCCTCCTCCCCCTCGTCGCAGGCGCCGCCGGTGCGGCCGGCTACACCGCGTGGTTGCAGACGAACGGTGCGTCGACGACCGCGGTCGCCGCGATGCCGGCCGGCGTCACCGGCGGGGTCGCACTGACGGCGCACCTGAGCACCTCGGTGGCGGCCTCCGGCGGAGCAGCGACTTCCGGCGCAGCCGGTTCCAGTGGCGCCGCGTCCGGCGCCGGTGTCGCGTCGGGTGCGGGCGTCGCGGGTGCTGCGACGGCGGGTCTCTCCGGTGGGATCATCGCCGCGATCGGCATCGGCGTCGTCGCGGTGGTGACCGCAGCCGCGCTCGTCCTGGGTCCGGTGGTGTTCCCGCCCGGAGCAGACTCGGCGACCTCTGTCTCGGCCGACGAGACCAGCGACCCCGTCGCCGTGCCGACACCGGGCGCGACTCCGACCACGGGTCCGACGACGTCGCCGTCCGCGCCGACGACCCCGACACCCTCGGCACCGGTGCCCACTCCCCGGCCGACGCCCGGCACGGGTGCGACGCCGCCTCCGGTGGCCGACCCCCAGGTGCCGTCGCCGACGGCTCCGCCCGTCGCCCCTCCCGTCGATCCCGTCGACCCGGTGGACCCCGTGGATCCGACGGACCCCGAGGAGCTCCCGGCGCCGACGATGGCCGCCGACACCGGTGGCGGCTTCCTGTGGCCCGCCTTTAGCGGTACCGCCGCGGCCGGCGCCACCGTCGACATCCTCGACGGAGACGTGGTCGTCGCGTCGACGGTCGTGCCGGCCTCCGCTCGGCGGGCGTCCGCCACAGCCCCTCCCGAGACCGGGACCTGGTCGACCGGCCCGGTCGACCTCGGCCGCACGGGCACCTTCGTCCTGACCGTCCGCCAGACCCTGGGCGACGAGGTCTCCGTGTCCGCCGAACCGGCCACCATGTCGATCAGCGGGCCGGCCGTCACCGGGCTCCGGACGGTCCTGTCGGTGCAGTTCCTCGATCCGACCGGCCCGCTCGTGGTCGTCGGTGCTCCGAACGGCGCGGTCGGATACACGGTCGACGGTGGTGACGAGCAACGCGTCGCGCTCGACGCCGACGGTCGAGCGACGCTCACCGGCGCCGCCGTTGCCGTCGGGTTCCACGAGCTCAGCGTCTGGAGCGTCGACCCGTCCGACCCATCGCGCGTGGGACCTGCGACCTCCGTCGAGTACCTCTCGCTGACCGGACTCCTGAGTACCGACGCCGCCGTCGATCCGGCGACGGCCCCGCTCCCGGAAGCGGTTCTGGACACCGCACCGGAGGCGGTTCCCGCTCCGGTCCCGGTTCAGGCCGTCGTCGACCCGATCGCGGATCAGACCCCGGTGGAAGCGGCTCCCGCGACGGAGCCGGACGTGCCGAGTACGACCGAGCCGGATCCCGCGACGGAGACGCCGGTGGCGACCGCGCCCGACGTCACCGCGCCGACCGATGGTGCAGACGCCTCACCGGCGCCGACGACGGACGAACCGGTTGTACCGTAAGCGGTCCCGCTCAGCGCGTCCGCAACGGCTCGTGCTCGATCAGACGGACTCGCGCTTGCGGGTGCGCAGCACGTCCGCCGCGAGGAGTGAGGTCGCGACCACGGCGAGGCACACGTACACCCACGGCAGCACGCCGAGACCGATCTCGGCGAGGAGCAACGCGCCGAGCGCCGAGCCGCCACCGATACCCGTGTTGAACGCCGTCGTGTAGAACGCGTTCGCGGTGTCGCGGATGCGCGGGCTCGCCGCGTGCAGGAGGCGCGTCTGCATGAGCGGCGGCAGCATGCCGAAGGCCGTCCCCCAGAGGAAGAACGCGACGAGCGCGCCCGGAAGCCAGCCTGCCGAGAGGGCGAGCGCGCTCACCATGGCGGCAGACACGGTCAGGGCGACGAACAGCCCCGTGGTCGCACGCCTCGCGAAGACGCTGCCGGTGAGGATGAGGCCGATCGCGCCCGCGACGCCGTAGACGAGGAGGAGGATGCTGAGCTGGCCGGCCGGGACACCGACCTCGCCGATGAGGAACGGTGCGATGTAGGTGTAGAACGCGTAATGGCCCGCCATGATGACGCCGACCGCGATGCAGACGATCGCGACCGGGACGATGCTCGGATCACGGCCCGTGGCACCCGAGGCTGCCGCGTGCGACTCCTCCCGACCGACGGGCGGCAGCTTCCACCACACGACGACGGCGCCGAGGAGCATCGCCGCGGCGAGGACGCCGAACGCGAGTCGCCAGCCGAGCGCGTGCCCGAGCGCGGTGCTGAGCGGGACGCCGAGGACGAAGGCGAGCGTGCCTCCCGCGATCGTCACGGACACGGCGCGCGCGAGCTGCTCCTTCGGGACCAGGTGACCGGCGTACGCGCCGACGACCGCCCAGAAGACGCCATGGGCGAGCCCGCCGAGCACCCGGGTGGCGACGAGGAGCTCGTAGTTCGGGGCGAGCGCGCCGAGACCGGTGCTCACGCCGAGGACCACGATGACGGCCACGAGCAACGCGTGTCGCGGGACACGCCTGGTGAGGTGGATGAGCGCGGTGCTCGACAGCACCACCGTGAACGCGAACACGCTGACAAGGAGCCCGATCTGCGACTCGGTGACGCCGAGCGAGGTGCTCATCTCCGGGAGGAGGCCGGTCGGGATCATCTCGCCGGTGACGGAGAGGAAGGTGCCCGCCGCGAGCGCGATCAGGCCGACCCAGGGGGACAGCGGTGACGTCGGCTTGGAGGGTTCGGCGGCGCGCGCCGAGGAGGGCGAAGAGGAGGTCATCGGATTGCTCCAACGATGGCGTTCACTCGTCGGCTGACGTGGCGGACGAGTTCGTCTACGCGCTGATGTGCGCGCCCAGGGTCAACCGACATCCGGCGACCGCGGACGAGTCTACCCGAGGGCGGGAATGCGGAGGGCTCGATCCGACGTTGCAGCTGACGTGAAGGTGACAGAGAGGCCGCTCATGCGCATTGCAGAACTCGCTGAACGAACGGGTGTCCCGGCCACCCGGCTCCGCTCCTACGAGGAGGAGGGACTCCTGGCGCCCGTGCGCGCGTCGCACGCGCCCGAGGAGTACGAACCGTCCGCGATCGACCACGTCGTCACGGTCGACAACCTGTTCGACGCGGGGCTCACGACCCGTCTCGTGCGCGTGGTCCTCGATCTCGACGACGCACGCACCTCGCGTGCCGTGCCCGACTGCTCCCGCGCGACGGCCGAGTCGCTCCACGCGCAGATCGCCTCGATCGACGCCCGCATCGACTGCCTGCGACAGAGCCGCGAGACGGTGCGGTCGTACCTGCGGCAGTCCTCCCACGCCGACCTCGTCGACGAGCGGTCCGTCCCTGCGGCTTGAGCCGTCGGGTCCCGGTAACCTGAGTCGGTGACGAACTCGACCGATCCCTCCGCTGTGCCATCGACCACGCACGAGCGCTCCGTCCACTGGGTGCTCTCGATCATCTGCGAGGACCGGCCCGGCATCGTGCACGCGATCAGCGGTGCGATCGTCGAGGCCGACGGCAACATCACCGAGAGCCAGCAGTTCTCGAGCGATGACACCGGGCGGTTCTTCATGCGGCTCCAGGTCGAGGCGGCGGTCTCGCGCGAGCGCTTCGAGGCGGCCATCGCACCGGTCGTCGAGCGGTACGCCCTCCAGTGGCGGCTCGACGTCGTCGGTCGTCCGCTCCGGACGCTCGTCCTGGCCTCGACGGCGGCACACTGCGTCAACGACCTCCTCTTCCGTCAACGGGCCGGCCAGCTCCCGGTCGAGATCCCCCTCGTGCTCAGCAACCACGGTTCACTCCGCGATCTCGCCTCCTTCTACGGCGTGCCCTTCGAGGCGCTGCCCGTGACGGACGCCGCCTCGAAGGCGGCGTTCGAGGCCAGGGTCGTCGAGGCCGTCGAGGAGCACGACATCGAGCTCGTCGTCCTCGCCAGGTACATGCAGATCCTCTCCCCCGAGCTCTGCGAGCGCCTCGCCGGTCGCGCCATCAACATCCACCACTCCTTCCTGCCCGGTTTCAAGGGCGCGAACCCCTACAAGCAGGCGCATGCGCGCGGCGTCAAGCTCATCGGTGCGACGGCGCACTTCGTGACGAGCGACCTCGACGAGGGACCGATCATCGAGCAGAACGTCGTCCGCGTGGACCACTCCCGCTCCCCCGCGGAGCTCGTCGCCATCGGCCAGGACGAGGAGAGCCGCACCCTCACCCAGGCGGTGAAGTGGTTCGCCGAGGACCGCGTCCTCCTCGACGGTGCGCGCACGATCATCTTCCGCTGACCCGGAGCGGGCTCGCTGCCACGCGCCGTAGAATCGTGTGGTGTCTGAACGAACTCCCGCCGACGTGAAGATCGGCCCCAACGAGATCCTGCGGTTCTTCCTCGAACTCTTCGCCTTCTTCTCGCTCGGCTTCTGGGGCGTCGCGGTGTGGCCGTTCCCGCTGAACGTGGTCGTCGGGATCGCCGCGCCGGTCGTGGCGATCATCCTCTGGGCGCTGTTCCTCTCACCGCGCGCCGTGATCCGCATCGACCTCTACGGCCAGGCGGTCGTCGAGCTCCTCATCTTCGCGGCGGCGGCGCTCGCCTGGTTGCACCTCGGGCAACCGATCATCGCGACCGTCTTCGCCGTGGTCGCCGTCGCCAGTGGTGTCGTCCGCGGACGGAAGCAGCTCGCATGAACGAGCTCCTGATCCACTCCGCCACCAAGGTCGACGTCGACGGCCACCAGGACGCCTTCTGGCTGCACGCGGTCGACGGGGTCATCCGCTCCACCGGCACCGGCGACGACTGGCGGTCCATCCCCGTCGGCGACGGCGCATCCGTCCTCGACGCACACGGCGGCCACCTCACGCCGGGGTTCATCGACCTCCACGTCCACGGTGGCGGCGGGTCGTCCTTCGACGACGGACGCGACGCTATCGGACGCGCACTCGCGGTGCACCGGGCGCACGGGACCACGAGGACACTCATCAGTCTCGTCTCGAACCCGGTCGACGCCCTCGTCGCGAGTCTCGAGGGGATCGCCGACCTCGTCGCCGAGGATCCCCTGGTCCTCGGAGCCCACCTCGAAGGTCCGTTCCTCTCACCGGCCAAGAAGGGCGCGCACGACCCCGGGGCGCTCATCGACCCGAGCCCGGCGGTCGTCGAACGCCTCATCGACGCGAGCCGAGGTACGCTCCGGCAGATCACGATCGCCCCTGAGCTGCCGAACGCCCTCGAGGCGATCCAGGTCCTCGTCGAGGCCGGCGTCATCGTCGCCGTGGGTCACACCGACGCCGACGAGGCACTGACGAAGACGGCGTTCGATCTCGGCGCCCGGCTCGTCACCCACGTGTTCAACGCGATGAACGGGATCCACCACCGCGCGCCCGGACCGATCATCGCCTCCTTCGCCGACGAGCGGGTCACGGTCGAGCTCATCCTCGACGGCGAACACGTGCACCCCGACGTCGCCAAGCTCGCCTTCGAGCAGGCACCGGGCCGTGTCGCACTCATCACCGACGCGATGGCCGCAGCAGGGTCCTCCGACGGCCGTTACCTCCTGGGAGCCCTCGAGGTCCAGGTGACGGACGGTTTGGCGCGGCTCGTGGAAGGCGACTCGATCGCCGGCTCCACGCTGACGCTCGACCGGGCGCTCCGACTCGCCGTCGCGAGCGGTGTCGCGGCGGACGCCGCGGTCGGTGCCCTCACGAGCACCCCGGCCCGCGTCCTCGGCATGGCCGACCGCTTCGGACGGCTGGCCCCGGGATACGCCGCGGACGCCGTCCTCCTCGACCACCAGTGGAACGTCCAGGCGGTCTGGGCCGACGGATCAGCCCTGCCGCGATGACGACGCCTCCCGTCCTCGACGCCCTCCGTGACGCCCTCGGCGACGCAGTCTCAACGACGGACGCCGTCCTCGCGGACGCACGGTCCGACAAGTCCGGACACATGTCGGACGCCCCGCCCCTCGCCGTGGTCTCCGCGCGTTCCATCGAGGACGTCCAGACGGTCATGCGCATCGCCACCGCGACCGGGACGCCGGTCGTGACGCGCGGAGCCGGTACCGGACTGGCCGGCGGCGCGCTCGGCGGCGCGGGCGAGATCGTCCTGTCGACGCTCGAGATGCAGCGCGTCCTGGAGATCAACGAACCCGACCTCCTCGCGGTGGTCGAACCGGGCATCATCAACGGCGCCTTCAACGACCTCCTGCTCGCCAGGGGGCTCTGGTTCGCTCCCGACCCGGCGAGCCGCGCGATCTCGACCGTCGGTGGGAACATCGCGACCGGTGCCGGCGGCCTGCTCTGCGCCAAGTACGGCGTGACGCGCGACGCAGTGCTCGCGCTCAAGGTCGTCCTGGCCGACGGTCGGCTCATCAGCGTCGGGCACCGGAGCGTGAAGGGGGTCACCGGCCTCGACCTCACGAGTCTCATGGTCGGCTCCGAGGGCGTCCTCGGCGTCATCGTCGAGGCGACCGTCCGCATCCGGCGCGTGACGCCGGGCACCGTCGCGACCATCGCCGGCTACTTCCCGAGCGTGGTCTCGGCAGCGGAGGCCACCGCCGCCGTCACCGCGTCCGGTGTCCAGCCGTCGATCATGGAACTGCTCGACCCCGTCGCGCTCGTCGCCGTGCATCGCTACCTGCAGCTGCCGACCCCGACCAGCGGCGAGGCGCACGTCGTGATCCAGACCGACGGCCCGAACGCCGAGGCGGAGGCCGCCGCGATCCTCGATGTGCTCCACGCCGGCGGCGGGCGTGCCGAGATGTCCACCGACCACGCGACGGGTGAGCATCTGTTGGCCGTCCGCCGTGCCCTGCACCCCTCGCTCGAGCAGTTCGGCACCCCGCTCATCGAGGACGTGTCGGTCCCCCGCAGCCAATTGGCGGCGATGTTCACGGCGATCGGCGAGATCGAGCGCCGGTACGGCATCTCCATCCCGACGGTCGCGCACGCGGGCGACGGCAACCTCCACCCGAACTTCGTCTTCGAGGGTGTCGAGGTACCCGACCTCATCTGGCAGGCCGCCGACGACCTCTTCACCACCGCGCTGCGGCTCGGCGGTACCCTCACCGGCGAGCACGGCATCGGCCTGCTCAAGAAGCGCTGGCTCGGCGACGAGCTCGGCGAGGATCAGCTGGCGCTCCAGCACGGGATCAAGCGGCTCTTCGACCCCGAGAACCTCCTCAACCCGGGCAAGATGTTCTGAGGCCCTTCGACAGGCTCAGGGACCGGAACAGGCTCGGGGACCGGAGGCTGGCTCAGGGACCGGAACGGGCTCCGAAAACGGCGACAGGCCCAGGGTCCGGACGGATCCGGTCCCTGAGCCTGTCGACGGGCGTTACGCGAGCGATGCCTGTCGGGCGACGACCTGCGCGAGCACCGCGGGAGCCAGCGGGTGCTCGGGCGCGAGGCCGGTGACCTCCTCGACGAAGGTGCCCGGCGCGAGCTCGTGGAGCTTCGCCTGCAGGTGGACGCTCTGCTCGTCGTCGGCGACGTCGAACTCGAGCGCAGCTCCGATCGCCGAGACGAGTGCGTCGTGGGCCATCCCGCGCTCCGCCAGCTCTGCGGCGGGCCCGATGAACCGCTCGGTCCGGCTCAGTTTGCGCAACGGCTGCCGACCGACGCGCTCCACGGTGTCGGGCAGATGCACGTTCGAGAAGCGACGGAGGATCGTCTCGCGGTACTCGCGTTGCGCGTCGACGTCGAGCCCGTGCTTGGCGACGAGCAGCGCGGAGGTCTCCTCCAGCACCGCGCCGACGGCCGCGGCGATCGACGGCTCGGCGAGCGCTTCGGCGATCGTCCCGATACCGGCGCGCGCACCGAAGTAGGCGACGGAGGCGTGGCCGGTGTTCACGGTGAAGAGCTTCCGCTCGATGTACGGCGCGAGCTCCTCGACGAAGTGGGCACCGGGGATCGACGGCAGGGAGCCGTTGAACGCCGGGGTCTCGATGGCCCACTCGTAGAAGGTCTCGACGGTCACGTCGATGCCCTGCCCGGCGGGCTGGCCCGGGACGATGCGGTCAACGGCCGTGTTCGCGAACACGGCCCGGGTCGACAGCGACGCCCAGGCCTCGTCGCCGACCGCCTGGCGCACCTCGGTGGCGAGGAGGTCGGTGGCGTTGATCGCGTTCTCGCAGGCCATGACGGCGAGCGGAGCGGCGTCGGCCGGACGGGCGGCGATCCCACGCGCGATGACCGGAGCGACGAAGCGCAGGATGGTCGGCCCGACGGCGGTGGTCACCACCTCGGCGGTTGCGATCTCCTGGACGAGGGCCTCCTCGTCGGTGGCACTGTTGATCGCGCGGAACCCGGTGACGACCGTGTCCTTCGCGCCGTCGCCCACCTCGTGCACCGTGTAGCTGTCGGCCGCGGCGATCGCATCGATGAGCTCGGCGTTGACGTCCGCGAAGACGACCTCGTAGCCACCCTCGTGGAGGAGCAGGCCGACGAAGCCGCGCCCGATGTTGCCGGCGCCGAAGTGGACGGCTCGCATCACTCGTTGACCTCGCTCAGGAGCGCGTAGAGCTCCTCAGGCGTCTCGGCTGCGAGCAGCTTGGCGACCTCGTCGTCCTCGGAGAAGATGATGGCGATCTTGGAGAGGATCTCCATGTGCCCGCCGTCCTTGCCGGCGATGCCGACGACGAAGCGGACCTCGTCGCCGTCCCAGTCGATGGGGGTCTCGTAGCGGGTGAACGACAGGGCGGAATCGCGGACCGCCTCCTTCGCGTCGTTCGTCCCGTGCGGGATGGCGAGGAGGTTGCCCATGTAGGTCGACACGGACTGCTCGCGGGCGAGCATGGCCTCGAAGTACTCGTCGGTCACGGCTCCGGCTGCTTCGAGGGCGTCGGCAGCGCGGCGGATGGCCTCCTCCTGCGTCACCGTCCCGGTGACGATGGTGATCCGATCCTGGGTCAGTACCTGCGACATGTCTTCCTCTGCATTCGTCGTGCGGGGCTCCGCCGGTGCGGTCCGGAGCCGGGTGAAGGGCGGTGGATGGAGCCCCGGGGCGCACGCCCTTCGCGTGCGCCCCGGGATCGTTCCGTTGCTAGTGTGCTCCCTCTCCGCGGAGCAACTCCACCACTTCGTCGTACTTCGGAGAGTTCATGAAGTTGTCGACCGACATGTGCACGGCACTCGGGGTCTTCTCCTTCGCACGCTCCGTCAGCTCGCGCTGGGTGATGACGAGGTCGACGTCGTCGGCGAGGTTCGCGATCGCTTTGTTGGTGACGGTGATCTCGTCGATGCCGGCCTTCTTGATCTTGTTGCGGAGCACCGAGGCGCCCATCGCACTCGAACCCATACCGGCGTCGCAGGCGAAGACGATGTTGCGGATCGGGCCGCGCTCGAGCGTCGTGACGACGCCCTCATCGACGACGTCGGCACCGGCTGCGGCGCTTCCGGCGGAGAGGTTGCCGAGCACGCTCGACTTCTTCCCCTTGGCGGCTTCGGTCGCGGCGACGGCGGCCGAGAGGTCGCCGGCGTTCTCGTTCTCGAGGTCGCGCTTCCGGCTGGCCCGCAGGATGATCGCGGAGATCGCGAACGAGACGGCTGCTGCGACGATGACCGACAGGATCACGCCGAAGTAGCTGTCGGGTGCGGTCTGGATGAGCACGGCGATGATGCTGCCGGGCGAGGCCGGGGCACGGAGACCCGTGTTGAACGCGACGTTCGTCGCGACACCGGCCATGCCGCCGCCGATCGCAGCCAGGACCAGCATCGGCTTCATGAGCACGTACGGGAAGTAGATCTCGTGGATGCCACCGAAGAACTGGATGATGACCGCGCCGGGGGCCGACGCCTTCGCGAGACCGATGCCGAAGAAGCAGAACGCGAGCAGGATGCCGAGGCCCGGGCCGGGGTTCGCCTCGAGGAGGAACAGGATCGACTTGCCGGTCTCCTCGGACTGCTGGACACCGAGCGGGGTCAGCACACCGTGGTTGATGGCGTTGTTGAGGAAGAGGATCTTGCCGGGCTCGATGAAGATGCTCGCGATCGGCAGGAGCGAGTTGGCGACGAGCCAGTCGACGATGCCCTCGAGGAAGCTGCTGAGCGCGGTGACGATCGGTGCGATACCGAAGAACCCGCCGATGGCGAGGAGGGCTCCGAGGATACCCGCGGAGAAGTTGTTGACCAGCATCTCGAAGCCGGCCTTGATCTTGCCGTCCCAGATCCGGTCCACCTGCTTCATGAGCCACGCGGCGAGCGGGCCCATGATCATCGCACCGATGAACATCGGGATCGCACTGCCGACGATGACACCCATGGTCGCGATGGACGCGACGACGCCGCCACGCTCACCGTAGATCATGCGGCCACCGGTGTTCGCGATGAGCAGCGGGAGCAGGTACGTGATCATCGGGCCGACGAGGCCGACGTACTGCGGGAAGGTCGTACCGTCGTCGGCCTGCGCGAGCGCCGTCGCGGCACCCTGCCAGCCGATGAGGTCGGCGTTGCCGAAGCCGCCGAGGATCCCGTTCGGGAACCAGCCGGTCGCGATGAAGAACGCGGTGATGAGGCCCCAGGCGATGAAGGCCGCGATGTTCGGCATGACCATGCCGGAGAGGAAGGTGCCGAATCGCTGTACGCCAACTCGTGCACCTCCCGGCTTCTTGGGAGTAGACGTCGTTGTCATGATGATGTTGCCTCTTTCATTTCGGGAGTCGTTGCAGCGGTGGCCGCTGCCCTGGCTTCGGCCGCACCGTCGGCGGCCAGTGCTGCTGCCGCGATGCGCCGTGCATCGTCGAGCGTGTACTGCTGGAGGGAGTGACGGACGTCGGCGAGCGCCGACGGTGACATGGACAGGGTGGTGGCGCCGAGTCCGACGAGGACGACGGCGAGGAGCGGGTCGGCGGCTGCTTCGCCGCAGATGCCGACCGGCTTGCCGTGGTGCTGGCCGGCTTCGCCGACGAGCTGCACGAGACGGAGGACCGCCGGGTGCCACGGGTCCTGGAACGCGCCGACGGAACCAAGCAGGCGGTCCGCGGCGAGCGTGTACTGCGTGAGGTCGTTGGTCCCGATCGACGCGAATCCGGCGTGGGCGAGGACGCGGTCGGCGAGGAGGGCGCTCGACGGCACCTCCACCATGACGCCGGGCGTCTTCAGGCCGTACTCAGCGGCGATCGCCATGAAGTACTTCGTCTCCTCGACGGTCGACACCATCGGGGCCATGACCCAGAGGTCGGCGTCCGTCGCGGCGTCGGCCTGGGCGAGCGCCGTGAGCTGCTCGCGCAGGATGTCCTCGCTCGCCCGCAGTGCACGGAGGCCGCGGAGTCCGAGCGCCGGGTTGTCCTCGTGCGCGTCGTTCAGGAACGCCAACGGCTTGTCGGCACCGGCGTCGAGGACGCGCACGACGACCTTCTTGCCGGGGAAGGCGTTCAGGAGCTTCTCGTAGTGCGCACGCTGCTGCTCGACCGTCGGCGCGAGCGCCTGGTCGAGGAAGAGGAACTCGGTGCGGAACAGACCGACGCCCTCGGCGCCGAGCTCTGCGGCGGCGTCGGCGTGCTCGGCCGAGCCCAGGTTCGCGAGCAGCGGCACGGGGGTGCCGTCGGCCAACGCACCGGGGACGACCGGTGCGTTCACGAGCGCGAGGCGGTCGGCGATGCGCTGCTCCGTGGCGGCGACGAGCTCGGGGGTCGGATCGACCGTGACCTCACCGGCTGCCGCGTCGACGACGAGGGTCGTGCCGTCGGTCAGTTCGGCTGCCCCGACGACGCCGACGATCGCGACGATCGACTTCTCGCGGGCGAGGATCGCCGTGTGCGAGGTCGGGCCGCCGTCGCTGGTGACGAGGCCGAGGACCAGGTCGAGGTCGAGCAGTGCGGTGTCGGCCGGCGCGAGGTCGCGGGCGACGAGGATGAACGGGTGGCCGGGCGAGGGGACGCCGGGGGCCGGCACGCCCATGAGGTCGGCGATGACCCGCTGCGACACGTCGTCGAGGTCGGCGGCGCGCTCCCCGAGGTAGCCGCCCATCGCGGCGAGCTGGTCGCGGAACGAGGCGAAGGCCGCGTGGACGGCCCACTCGGCGGTCTTGCCGTCCGCGAGCCGCGTGGCGATCTCCTCGGCGAGGGTCGGGTCCTCCGCCATCATCGCCTGGGCCTCGAGGACGTCACGAGCGGCACCACCGGCGGCGGCGCCTCGGGCCTCGAGCTCGCGGGCGACCGCGGCGAGGGAGGTGTTCGCGCGCTCGGTCTCGGTCGCGAGGTCGAGGGTGCTGGCGACGTCGGCGGGCGCGGGGAGCGGGTCGGCCATGCGGGCTACCGGGCCGACGGCGACGCCCTGGCCGATACCGATGCCCTGGAACGCGGTCATCGGACTACTGCTCGTCATGGTCGGTCACCAGGAGCTCGGAGAGCGTGTCGAGGGTGCCCTCGGCTGCGGCGCCCTCGCCGTCGACGGACAGGGTCACGTAGTCGCCGTGCTCGACGGCGAGCGCGATCACGCCGAGGATGCTCGCCGCGTTGACGGGCTTGCCGCTGCCCTTCGCGATCGTCACCGGGACCCCGGCGTCCTTCGCAGCCTGCGTGAACAGCTTCGCGGGCCTGGCATGCAGGCCGTGCGACGAGCCGATGCGGACGGTTCGAGTTGCCATGGGGTTACCTCCTGGTTGGTGATTGGATCGAGAGGACGAGTTCGAGGGCTCGCGCGCCACCCTCGACGCCGAAGACGTCGCCGGGCAGGACGGCGACCGCGGTGCCGGTGGGCTCGGCCGCTGTGCGCAGCGCGGCCTCGTGGTCGGCGAGGTGGGCGCCGACGAGCAGGACGTCGACACCGTCGAGGGCGATCGTGCCGCTGAGGACCTGCGATTCGGCACCGGCCGCGACGGAGACGTCGATCGATCGGTCGGCTGCTGCGCGACGCAGGCGTTGGGCCATGAACGTGCTCGACGCACCCGCGCCGCAAATCACCAGGATCTTCATCGAACCTTCTCCAGAACCGCCGATTGCCTACCAACCCATCATTCCGTCGCGCCTCTCGCGGCTCCACCAGAAGCTCTTCCGCCGGGGCGGAAAGGTCGTCGAACGCGCGGAAGCAGCCGGGAAGGTGGTTGACTCGGTGGAGCGGTTCGCCCGGACCGCGCGACGGCCGACCGACGGAGAGGGCATCGTGGCACGCGAGAAACACGACCGCATGCTCGGCTACCTCGCGGGACGGGACGGCTGGACGACGGCCACGGAGGTCGCGGAGGTGCTCGGCGTCACACCGCGCAGCGTCCGCAGCTACGTCACGGCGGTCAACACCCGCACGGCACCGCACGACGTCGTCGAGTCCGGGCCGAACGGGTATCGCCTGAACGCCGACGGCTACGCGGTCTACCGACGGCGAGCCGCATCGGCGTTCGAATCGGAGACGCCCCGGGATCGGCTGTACGGGCTCGTCCGGCTGCTCATCAGCGCCCCCTCGGGAATCGACGTGCACGAGACGGCACAGCGGCTCCACGTCAGCGAGTCGACCGTCGAGGGCGACCTGGGCCGGGTCCGCGCCATGCTCGCCGACACCGCCCTCACGCTCGACCGTTCCGGATCGACGGTGACGATGGCGGGCGGTGAGACCGAGCGGAGACGTCTCCTCAGCCGGATGTTCCGCGACGAGACCGATCGCGGCATCGTCGAACTCGAGGCGCTCCAACGCGCGTTCGCGCCGAACGAGTTCAGCCCGTTCAAGGGCGAGCTGCTCGAGGCGTTGACCGCGCGCGGGTACTACGTGAACGAGTACGGCATCGCGAACGTCCTCCTCCACATCGCGATCGCCATCGACCGGGTCACGAAGGACCGTCCGGCGGAGCCCGCAGACCATGCTCCGCGCACCCCGGAGGTCGAGGCGGTCGCGGAGGATCTCGCGCGGCTCGTCGACGCCCACTTCCACGTCACGCTCGGCGAGGGTGACCTCGTGTACCTCAGCTACCTGCTCGTGACGCGGGTGGTGACGCCGGGCAGCGGGGCTCCCGCCGAGGTCCTCGTCGACGACTACGTCAACCAGGACGACCTCGCCGCCGTCCGTCAGGCCGTCGACCGTGCCGGCCGCGAGTACCTCGTCGACCTCTCCGACGAGGACTTCATCGTCCGGCTCACCCTCCACGTGCAGAACCTCATACGTCGGGCACAGGACCAGTCCTACTCACGCAATCCGCTGACCCGCTCGATCAAGACCTCGTACCCGATGATCTACGAGCTCGCGGTCTTCATCGCCAGCCAACTGCAGCGGCACGGCTCGATCATCATCAACGACGACGAGATCGCCTACATCGCGATGCACGTCGGCGCCCAGCTCGAGCAGAAGGCCCGTAAGGAGGCCCTGCTCGGCTCCACGATCGTGTCCGCCGGCTACTACGACATGCACGAGGTGCTGCGCCGACGCGTCGAATCGCAGCTGGGCGACGTCCTCGACGTCCGGTCCGTCATCACCCGCACCGACGTCGACTGGGCCGCAATCGACACCGACCTCGTGCTCACGACGATCGAGCCACCGGCCCCTGCCGACGGCATCGTCGTCATCCAACCGTTCCTCACCGCGGCCGACGTGGAGCGCGTCCGCACCGCGGTCAGCCGCGTCCGTCGATCGTCCCGCTTGTCTGAGATCACCGACGAACTGCTGCAGTACTTCCACCCGGACCTCTTCCTCCGGAACGCGCATGCCGAGGACGAGGAGGGCATGATCCGCTTGCTCGGCGAGCGCATGATCGCCCGGGGGATCATCGACGAGAGCTACCTCACCGCGGCGATCGAGCGGGAGCGCATGTCGTCGACGGCGTTCACCGACACCTTGGCCGTCCCGCACGCCATGGCGATGACCGCGCACTCGACGGCCATCGCGATCGCCGTGAACGAGACGCCGATGGAGTGGGGCGGCGCCCGGGTGAGCGTCGTCGCACTCGTGGCGTTCAGCGAATCGGGTCGTGCCGCGTTCCAGACGGTGTTCGACCAGTTCGTCGAGGTGTTCTCGGAGCGCTCGAGCGTCGCCCGCATCATCCGCCGTTCCGAGGACTTCGCCGGCTTCATCGACGAGCTCGTACACGTCATCGACGGCTGAGTGCTCCACGGGCGCGAGCACCTCTCGGTCATCTACTCATATTTCAGTAGGCTGGGATCTCATCGACAGGAAGAGTCCCATGGCCCCCTCACGCCTTCGCGTCCCGCGCTCCACGCTCCGCGCCGCCGCCCTGCTGGTCGGGTGCATCGTCCTCGTCTCCGGTCCGTCGACAGCCGCCCTCGGCACCCCCTCCAGCGCCGCGGCGCCAGGGGACGAACCCACCCCGGTCGACACCCCCGCCGCCGAGCCCGAGCCCTCCCCGGAGTTCTCCGTCGACGGCGAGCTCACGCAGGGTGGGACGACCACCTCCAATCCCCCGGTGTTCACCGGGACCGGAACGCCGGGTGCCGCCGTCGCGATCGATGGCGCCTGGGGCTCCCAGCTCGGACGGACGACGGTGGAGCCCGATTCCACCTGGTCCATCACCTGGAACAAAGTGGTCATGCCCGGACAGTACTCAGGTGGCCACGTCACCCATAACGACGGGAGGACCATCTCCACCGATCAGTACGATTTCACGGTCGTCGACACGCTCGGCATGCCGTTCACGCTGGGCGGCGGCATGACCGACGGCGTCACGACGACCGAGAACCCTCCCCTCATGTCCGGCACCGGCACACCCGGGGCGCGGATCGAGGTACAGGGGGACTGGGGCTCCTTCCTCGGCCGCACGACGGTCGAGGCCGACGGCACCTGGGAGGTCCGATGGTGCCGCGTCGTGGTCAATCGCAGGTACAACTTCACCAAGGTCATCCAGAACGACGGCAGCTGGCGCGTCCAGGTCATCAAGCCCGACTTCACCTTGAACGATCCAACCGGAGGAGCGAAGGGCGACCCGTCGGCCCCAGCGTGTCAGCGGTGACGGTCAGCCCGGCTCGCCGTCCCGCTTCAGACGTGCTCAGTGACCACCACGGCGGTCGTGCCCGGCTCGAGCGCCTCGAAGACGTGCGGCACGTCTCCGGCGTGGGCGAGGTAGTCCCCCGGGCCGAGTTCGACCTCCTCGCCGACGGGCCCGATGGACGCGCGACCGGTGCTGAGGATCCAATGCTCGACGACGCCCGGCATGTGCGGCTCCGAGCGCCTCGGCTCCCCCGGTTCGACGACGATCCGGTAGATGTCCCGTCGGGCGTTCGGCGGGCAGGCCGACAGCACCGTCGCGACATAGTCCGCCCCGGACGCGGCGAGGGTCGGTCCCTCACCGGCACGGATGACCTGGACCGGCCGTCGCACCGGCTCGACCAGGCGGGCGAACGGGACGTCGAGGGTGACGCTGAGTGCCCAGAGGGTCTCGAGACTCGGGTTCCCGAGACCCGCCTCCAGCTGCGAGAGGGTCGACTTCGCAATCCCGGCTCGACGGGCCACCTCCGCGAGTGACAGGCCGGTGCGCTGCCGCTCGCGGGTCAGCGCCGCCGCGACCGCGGCGTGCGGTGCTCCATCGTCGGATGGTTCGACCTGCGTCATGCGTTCGCTCCAAAGTGTTACGCGTTCGATTTGACGAACGCTTGATCGGCGTTCAATATAGTGTACGTGCGTTCGATATGGAGTCACCTCGGCCGGCCGACCACGCGGGCCATCGCGCTGGTCTGTATCGCCGACGGGCTGGTCGGCATCTCCTACGGAGCCGTCGCCGTGCACTCGGGCATCCAGCCCTGGGTCGTGCTGTCGCTCGCCCTGCTCGTCCTCGCCGGCGCATCGGAGATCCTGTTCGTCGGGATCGTCGCGGCCGGCGGGAGTCCGCTCACCGCCGCCCTGGCAGGGCTGCTCGTGAACGCCCGTCACCTGCCGTTCGGCCTCGCGATCCACGAGGTCGTCGGTACGGGCTGGCGTCGCGTGCTCGGGACGCACCTCCTCAACGACGAGTCCGTCGTCTTCGCGCTCGACCAGGACACCCTGGAGCGGAAGCGCGCCGCGTTCTGGGCGTGTGGCCTCGGCATCCTCCTCTGCTGGCCGGCGGGCGCCGCACTCGGAGCCTTCGCCGGCACCGTGATCGAGGACACGGACGCCTTCGGACTCGACGTGATGTTCCCCGCCGTCCTGCTCGCCCTCATCTTCCCCGCCCTCCGCGAGCGCCGGACGCGCCGAGCCGCGCTCGTCGGCGCTGTCGTCGCCGTCGCCGCGACGCCGTTCCTCCCGGCGGGGATCCCCGTCCTGTTGTCGCTCGTCGGTCTCCTGTTCGGCTTCGGCCGGAAGCAGCCGAAGCCGAAGGTCACCGCATGAACCAGTCGATGCTCGTGCTGGTCGGGATCCTGATCCTCGCGGTGGGCACCTACACGTTCCGCCTGGCCGGGCCACTCCTGCGGACCCGCACCGAGGTCTCAGAACGGGTCGAGACGCTGCTCGCGGACGCCGCCATCGTCCTGCTCATGGCGGTGCTCACGACCACGGCCCTGACCCAGGACCAGCAGTTCGCGGGATTCGCGCGACTCTCGGGCGTCCTGGTGGCCGGCGTCCTCGCCTGGAGGAACGCGCCATTCGTCGTCATCGTCCTCGTGGCAGCCCTCACCACGGCGCTCCTCCGCCTGGCAGGCGTCGCCTGAGCCGTCAGATGCCCTGCCAGGCGGGCTTGTTGGCGTACGCGTAGCGGTAGTAGTCGGCGTGCTGCAACTCGGACGCCGCCGCTTCGTCGAGGACCACCGTGGCGCGCGGGTGCAGCTGCACCGCCGAACCGGGGAGGTTCGCTGAGAGCGGCCCCTCGAGCGCGGCGGCGATCGCAGCGGCCTTGCCCGCACCGAAGGCGAGGAGGACGAGGTGCCTCGCACGGAGAATGGTGCCGAGCCCCTGGGTGATGCAGTGCATGGGTACGTCGTCGATCGAGTCGAAGAACCGTGCGTTGTCCCGGCGGGTCTGCTCCGTCAGGGTCTTCACGCGGGTGAGCGAGGCGAACGACGAGCCCGGCTCGTTGAACCCGATGTGGCCGTCGGTCCCGATGCCGAGGATCTGCAGGTCGACGCCGCCGGCGGCCTGGATCGCCGCTTCGTAGTCGGCGCCGGCGTGCTGGATGGTCTCGGCCGCACCGTTCGGCACCTGGATGCGCTCGGGCGCGAGGCCGAGCGGCTCGACGACCTGACGCGTGATGACGGAACGGTACGACTCGGGATGCCCGGCCGGCAGGCCGACGTACTCGTCCAGGGCGAACCCGCGCACCTGCGAGAGGTCGACGCCGCGGGACCGGGTCGCGAGCGCCTCGTAGACGGGGAGCGGTGTCGAACCCGTCGCCAGCCCGAGGACGGCGTCTGGACGGTCCTCGATCAGGGAGACGATCGCCTCCGCGACGAGGGCGCCTGCGGCACCGCTGTCCCCCACGATCACGACTTCAGCCATGCGACGGTTCTCCTCTTCCCACGAGCGCTGCGCCGATCGCCGCGACGGGGGATCCCGTCGGCACGAGGCGCACACGCTGTTCCAATTGCAATGATGCGACGAATCGAGACCCGGCGGCGGATTCGGCCAGAGCCTCGCGGATGACGACGAGCAGTCGCTCGCCGAGAGCGGTGAGTCCTCCTCCGAGGACGATGTCGTCGGCGTCGACGGTGAGGGTCAGTATGCGGACGGCCGCGGCCGCACCGCGACCGAGGCGTGCGCGGAGGGCGATGGCCCGCGGGTCCCCGGCGTCGGCGTGGTCGAAGAGGTCGAGCACCGGCAGCGCCACGTCGGCTCCCCAGGCGGCGGAGACCGCACCACCGGCGGCCATGGTCTCGACGCACCCGCGCTGTCCGCACCCGCAGCGGTCGCCGAGCGGATCGACCGACAGATGCCCGACCTCGCCGGCGACCCCGCTCGAGCCCTGCCAGAGCCGACCGTCCGTGACGATGCCGGCGGCGACGCCCGTGCCGAGGTTGAGGTAGGCCATCGTGCCGGAACCGTCGAGCAGCTGCCAGGCGCCGAGGGCGGCCGCCTTCACATCGTTCTCCACGGCGACGGGGACCCTGAGTCGCTGGGCGAGGATCGCGCCGAGCTCGAGTTCCTCCACGTCGAGGTTGACAGCGTGGGTCACGCGGCCGGTGCCGGGGACGATGAGACCGGGGATGCCGACCCCGACCGAGGTGAAGGCGTCGATCGGGCGCGCGACGGCGTCGGCGAGCCGGCTGACGGCCTCGACGGCGGTCTCGACGACCGCGTCGGGCCCGCGTCCGGTGACCAGCCTGAGCCGGTGCAGGAGAGCGCCATCATCCGTCACGACGACGGCATCGGTCTTCGTGCCGCCGATGTCGAGTCCCACCCTCACGCGGTTCGTCTCCGGAGGGCGTCGTGGCGCGTCTGCATGCTGTGGTTCCTTCGATCCGTGGTGCGACCCGCTCGCACCACCGGTTTGTTCGCCAAGCTTACAAATAAACGGGGCTCGCGTCCATGCCGACGACGACCGCACACGATGATCGGGCCGCGCACGCCTGCGGGTGGCGGGCTCCACCGGGTAGCCTGGAGGCCGACCCGCAGCGCGCGGGCGGGCCCGCCACGGGCACCGAACACGGGGGAATCACACCACCATGAAGAAGAACGCAGCAGCATTCCTCGGCGCGATCGCCGTCTCGGGCCTGCTCCTCACCGGCTGTGCCGGCGGCGCCCAGAGCAAAGAGGATGCGTGCAAGCTCATCCAGTCCGAGGTGACGGAGTCGGCTTCGCAGCTGCAGTCGGGCCTGAGCTCGCTGTCCTCCGACCCTGAGGCGGCCGTCACCCAGCTCGACGACTTCTCCGGAACGTTCAAGGCGGCGGCCGACAAGGTCACGAACGAGGAGGTCAAGACCGCGGCGAACGACTCGGTGAAGGCGCTCAACGACTTCATCGATGTCGCGAAGACGGCTGTCGACGACCCGCAGAACGTCGACCAGACCGGGCTCACCGATTCACTCACGAAGCTCCAGGACGAGTTCACGACGCTCGGCAACACCTGCAGCCTCTAGCTCGACACGACTGACGACGGGCCCCGGATCGACTGATCCGGGGCCCGTCGCCGTCTCCGGGCCGACGGCTACTTCACGGATCCCTCGGTGAGCCCGCCACGCCAGAAGCGTTGCAGCACGATCATCGCGATCGCCAACGGGATGATCGACAACAGCGCGCCGCCGGTCGTCAGCTCGTAGAACTCGGGCAGGCGATCGACCTGGCTCCGCCAGTTGTTGAGGCCCAAGGTGATCGGGTACAGCGTGCTGTCGGACAGCATGACGAGCGGCAGGAAGTAGTTGTTCCAGATGCCGACCAGCTGGAAGAGGAAGACGGTCACGAGCGCGGGCGTGAGGATTTTCAGCCCCACGGTGTGGAAGATCCGCAGCTCGCTCGCGCCGTCGATCCGTGCCGCCTCGATGAGCGAGTCGTCGATCGTCGCGTCGGCGTAGATCCGGCAGAGGAACAACCCGAACGGCGAGACGAGCGACGGCAGGAGCACCGACCAGTACGTGTTCGCGAGCCCCATCTGGCTGAAGAGCAGGAACAGCGGGAGCGCGGTGGCCGTCCCCGGCACGAGGACCCCGCCGAGGATGGCGCCGAAGACGAGGTTGCGCCCGCGGAACCGGTACTTCGCGAGCGCGTACCCCCCTGCGGCGGCGAGGTACGTCGCGATGAGGGCTCCCACGCCCGCGTACAGCACCGAGTTGCCGAACCAGCGGACGAAGATGCCGCCGTCGTAGGTGAGCACCTCGTGGAGGTTCGACCACAATGAGAACTCGGAGCCGAGGAGGAAGCCGTTGCTGCCGAACAGATCCTCGGTGCTCTTGGTCGCAGCGATCACCACCCAGTACACCGGCACCAGGAAGTAGACCGCGACGACGACGAGGACGCCCGTCACGAGCACCCGCATCGCCCTGGATCCACCTGGGCGTCCCTGCTGATCGCTCAGCCGCCGGGCTCGCTTCGACGAGGTCGCGGTCGTGATGCTCCGGGTCTCGCTCATGATGCCCTCCTCGACGTCAGACGCAGGAAGATGAACGACAGCGCGAACGCGACCACGGCGATGAGCACCGCCTGCGCTGCGGCGACGTTGTAGTCGTTGTAGGCGAACGCGGTCGTGTAGGCGCTGAGGTTCGGCGTGTACTCGTTGTCGATCGCGGGCGACACGGTCTGCAGCACCTGGGGCTCGGCGAAGAGCTGGAGCGTGCCGATGATGGAGAACACGGTCGTGAGGATGAGCGCCGGCCGGATGAGCGGGAGCTGGATGCTCATCGCGACGCGGAACGGCCCGGCGCCGTCGACCTTCGCGGCTTCGTACACCTCGCCGGGGATGGCCTTCAACTGGGCGACGATGATCATCATGTTGTAGCCGGTGTAGGTCCACGTCACGATGTTGGCGATGGACCAGAGCACGGTGCCTGCGCCGAGGAAGTCGAGTTCGATCCCCATCGCCCCGGCGAGGTCGATGATCGGGCTGAGTCCCGGGACGTAGAGGAACGACCAGAGGATCGTCGCGATCACGCCGGGGATGCCGTAGGGCAAGAAGTACACGGCGCGGAAGAACCCGGGCCACTTCGCGGAGGCGGACTCGAGGAGGAGCGCCAGCAGGGTGCACAGGGCGATCATGACCGTGACCTGCACGACGCCGAAGAGGAGCATCCGGCCGATCGAGGCGATGAAGTTGCCGTTCTCCAGGGCCTGGGCGTAGTTGGAGAACCACGCGAACTCGGTCGTGACGCCCTCCTCGCCGAAGACGCCCTTCCGTGAGACGCGGAGGAAGCTGCTGCCGATCGCGACGATGATCGGCAGGATGAAGGTGAGGACGAAGAGCGCCAGGAACGGTCCGAGGAGCACCCACGGAGCCGCGACCGAGGTCCGGCGTCGGCGTTGCGCTCCCGACCGCGACGGGTCGTCCGCCACGCCACGAGCCGGGCGTTCCGTGACGGCGCTCACGACGCCGCCTCGATCCGGAGGCCCTTATTGCGGAAGGCGGTGATGACGTCGCGCTGTCCCTGGACCACGGCGTCCACGAGGGTGCCGCCCGAGGCCTTGGCCCGGAACCCGTCGGCGAGGATGTTGAAGGTCTGCTGGGTGAGTGGCCACCACTGCCACTCGTTGTTCTGTTCCTTGGCCGCCGGCACGAAGACCTCCTCGTTGTAGTTCTGGCCACCGAAGAACTCGCTCGGTTGCTGTCGGCGGGCACCGATGTAGGCGTCGTTCGGCGACCACCCGATGCCGGAGTGCTCGATCATGGCGTCGATGCCGGCGTCGCTCGTGGTCATCCACACGGCGAACTCGAGCGCCTCCCTCGGGTGGGCGCTGTTCGCCAGGACGGCAGCCGTGGACCCGCCCTGGAAGGTCGAGCCGTACCCCTCGCTCCCCCACCGCGGCAACGGCGCGACCCGCCACTTGCCCTCGGCCCCTGAGACGCCCTGGAGGAGGGCGTCTCCCCAGCTGGCCCCGGCGAGTGATGCGATCGAGTCCTTCGCCGCAGCGGCGAACCAGGCCGGAGAGAACTGGCTGTAGGAGGTGGTCATGACACCCTCGTCGATGGCCCGGTCGAAGAACCTGGCCGTCTCCAGGGTCGCGTCGTCCGTCATGTCGACGATCCACCGGTCGCCGTCGACGCGGAACCAGGACGCGCCGGCCTGGGTCGCCATCGCCGCGAACCACGACGCGTCGTCGAGGGCGAAGCAATCCAGGTACATGTCGGCCTCGCGCACCGCCCCCGCCACCTGGAACCACTCGTCCCAGGTGGTCGGTGGCTTCGCGCCCACCCGGTCGAGCAGGTCCGGACGGTAGTAGAGCGCCATCGGACCGGAGTCCTGCGGGATCCCGTAGACCCCGTCGACGTAGGAGACCTGATTCCAAAGGGTCTCGTTGTACCGCGACGCGACCTCGTCCGCGCCGTAGCGCCGGAGATCGACCAACCCGTTCACGAGCAGGAACTCGGGAAGCGTCCGCATCTCGACCTGCGCGAGGTCCGGACCACCGCCCGCGGCGAGCGCCGAGTAGAGCTTCTGATACCCGCCGTCGTTGCCTCCGGGGATCCACACGGCCTCGACCTGCACGTTCGGGTGGTCGGCGTTCCAGACGTCGGCGACCTTCTGGAGGTCTTTCAACCAGGCCCAGTACGTGAGCGTGATCCGTTCGCCGGCGGCGGCCGGGGCGATCGTCGGACCGGTGTTCGGCGACACCGTCCCCGGGGTGGAACAGCCCGCCAGGAGTGCGGTCGCACCACCCGCTGCAGCCCAGGCGAGCAACTGTCTTCTCGTCATCGGTGACATCGATGGTCCTCACTTCGTCGTCGAGGTGGTCCATCGACGCTAACACGACCGTTCGCACCGGCGTCGAGACCCGAACGACGGACGGGGCCCGGGAGCGTGTGCTCCCGGACCCCGTCCGTGTGGTGCTGGTGTCGGTCAGGCCGACGTCATCAGGCCAGGCGCGCCTTGAGGTTCGCCGAGATGGTCTCGAGGAACTCTTCGGTCGTCTGGTAGGCCTGGTCGGGGCCGACGAGGAGCGCGAGGTCCTTCGTCATGGCACCGGACTCGACCGTCTTGATGACGACGTCCTCGAGGGTCGCCGCGAACTCGATGAGCTCCTGGTTGCCGTCGAGCACACCTCGGTGCTGCAGGCCACGGGTCCACGCGAAGATCGAGGCGATCGGGTTCGTCGACGTGGGCTTGCCCTGCTGGTGCTGGCGGTAGTGGCGCGTGACGGTGCCGTGTGCGGCCTCAGCCTCGACGATCTTGCCGTCGGGCGTGGCCAGCACGCTCGTCATGAGACCGAGCGAGCCGAAGCCCTGCGCCACGGTGTCGGACTGCACGTCGCCGTCGTAGTTCTTGCAGGCCCAGACGTAACCGCCCTCCCACTTCATGGCCGAGGCGACCATGTCGTCGATGAGTCGGTGCTCGTAGGTGATGCCGGCAGCCTCGAACTGCTCCTTGAACTCCGCGTCGAAGATCTCCTGGAAGATGTCCTTGAACCGGCCGTCGTAGGCCTTGAGAATGGTGTTCTTCGTGGAGAGGTACACCGGGTAGTTGCGGTTCAGGCCGTAGTTGAGGCTGGCACGCGCGAAGTCGCGGATCGAGGCGTCGAGGTTGTACTGCACCTGTGCGATGCCGTCGCCGGGCGACTGGAAGACCTCGAACTTCTGCGGCTCCGAGCCGTCGTCGGGCGTGAACTCGACCGTGAGCTTGCCCTCGCCCTTGAACAGGAAGTCGGTCGCGCGGTACTGGTCGCCGAAGGCGTGGCGGCCGATGATGATCGGCTTGTTCCATCCGGGCACGAGACGCGGGATGTTCGAGATGATGATGGGCTCGCGGAAGATGACGCCGCCGAGGATGTTGCGGATGGTGCCGTTCGGGCTCCGCCACATCTTCTTGAGACCGAACTCCTCGACACGGGCCTCGTCGGGGGTGATGGTCGCGCACTTGACGCCGACGCCGTGCTTCTGGATGGCGTGTGCGGCGTCGATCGTGATCTGGTCGTCCGTCTCGTCACGCTTCTCGATGCCGAGGTCGTAGTACTCGAGGTTCACATCGAGGTAGGGGTGGATGAGCGAGTCCTTGATGAACTGCCAGATGATGCGAGTCATCTCATCGCCGTCGAGTTCGACGACGGTGCCTTCGACCTTGATCTTCGACACTGGTTGTCCTTTCTGATGCCGCCCTGAGCCGAGCGGCCTACGGAGGTGCGCACGCGGTGGAGTGCTCCGCATGGCATGGAGGAGACCGCATCCGAAAGGTGGACGGCACGGCCACGCCCTAGCTTACAAGACCCGCCAGGTCTCTTGACATCGAGACAGTTGCGGATGGCCTGGTTCCGTCCCCGACCCCAGCTGTGGGTCGGCCGTGGAAGTCGGCGGTCACCGCGTGTCGCCCGGGGGCCGGACTATCCGCGGTCGGCTCGACCGGTTAGCCTAAGGACATGGCTGAGCTGCGTCTGGAAGAACTGTCCGCATCGACGATCGTGGCGGTCAACGCGCTCACCATGAAACCCGGGCAGGAGCAGTTCATCGCCCCGGTGTCCTACGCGGTCGCCGCCGCGGTCGTGAACCCCGCCACCTCCTGGCAGCGCGTCATCCTCGACGGCGACGAGGTCGTCGGCTTCATCTCCGCCAACTTCGACCACGAGTCGACGCAGGAGGAGTTCCGCTCCGCCCTGTGGCGCATCAACGTCGACGCCGACGACCAGGGCCGGGGCGTCGGCCGGTTCGCGGTGGCCTCGCTCATCGAGGAGGCCAAGCAGCGTGACTTCGACCACGTCAACGTCATCTACGAGCCCGGTGATCTCGGTCCCGAGGCGTTCTTCCTCCGCGTCGGGTTCACCCCCGTCGGCGAGACCCAGTATGGCGAGACCATCGGCAGCATCAGTCTCTGAGGCCGTGAGCGGGTCGTCACCGACGGACTCGGCTGAGGCGTTCGCCGAGGCCGTACTGGCCGTCGTCGCCGACATCCCCGAGGGTTGCGCCTTGAGCTACGGCCAGGTCGCGTCGATCATCGGGTCGAAGTCGGCTCGTGGCGTCGGTCGCGTGATGGCGCAGTACGGGCATGCCGTGCCCTGGTGGCGAGTCGTCCGGTCGGGCGGTCTCCCTCCGACGGGGCACGAGGATCGCGCGCTCGAGCACTACGAGGCCGAAGGCACACCGATCGTCCCGATGAGCGGCGGGCGATACCGCCTGGGCCGCGAGGCGCTGCTGTACTGACCGGATTCGCGTCCGATCAGCCGGGAAGGTGGATCGAGACGACCGTCCCGGCACCGACCGGGCTCTCGACGCGCATCGTCCCGCCCACGGCGTCGACCCGGTCCGCGAGGCCGCGCAACCCACTCCCCCGCGCAGGATCGGCACCGCCGACCCCGTCGTCCGCAACGACGACCCGGAGCCCGCCGTCGGGGTCGTCGGAGACGACCACCTCGCAGCTGGACGCCCCGGAGTACTTCGTGACGTTGGCCAGGCACTCCGAGACGACGTAGTAGACGGTCGCCTCGATGAGTTGCCCGGGCCGCTCGCGCAGCTCGACGGTGACCCTGGTGACGACGGTGCACCGGCGCCCGAGTTCGGCGATCGCCGGCACCAGTCCCCCCTCGGCCAGGAGCGCCGGATGCAGTCCTCGGGCGAGCTCGCGGAGCTCCTTGATGGCGCTCGCGAGCTGATCGATGGTGGTCTCGAGGCCGTCGGCCAGGGCGAGTTGGCCGTCGGCGCGTGCCGCGTCGCTCGCCATCCGGAGTCGCAGGGCGACGGAGAACAGCTGCTGCTGCGAGCCGTCGTGCAAGTCTCGCTCCGCCCGCCGTCGCGCTTCGTCGGCCGCCTGCACGATGCGCAACCGCGATCGGCTCACCTCCCGCAACGAGTGGCGGAGTTCAGCGGTGAGTCGTTCGTTGTCGATCATGATGCGCAGCGACGCCGACACCGACCGGAGCAACTGCGGGTTGTCGAGCAGTGCCGCGTCGTGCTCGATGTACACGAGCGGCGCGTCCGCATCGCCGACGCTCGACATCGCCCGACCGCGTGGGTCCCGGTCGGTGGTCCGCTGCGATCCCGGCCAGACGAGCCGGGCGGTGCGGTCGCCGAGGACGGTCTTCACCGCACCGTCCCAGCGGTCGTGGCCGGTCTCGCTCAGCTGTCCGGTCTGCACCAGGTCGACGGCCCTGGCGCGGATCGTCCGCATCCGGATGAGACCCGTCGCGTACGCCGCGGGAACGAGCACCACCGAGAACGCGTTGAGGTCCTCGACGAAAAGCCGGAGGTGCTCCGGCCATCCCCCGAGGCGGACGAGGGACCACGCCACCCCGATGACGAGCCACAGCACGAACGCGACCGGCATGATGAAGGCCACCTGTCTGGCCGCTCCGCTGCTCCGCGCCCATCGCAGCAGCACGACACCCGCGACGACGACCGCGAAGGCCCCCATGACACCCGCATGGACCCGACCGAGCACGTCGGCCACGTCTCCGGCGGCGAGGACGGCGTACCGACTCCGCTCGTGGCTCGCGTCGAGCACGTGGTTCGGCGTCACCAGGAGCGTCACGATCGCATAGGTGACGAGGTAGACCGATGCGGTGATGACGAGCCGCTGATCGAAGCCGCGCCGCAGCCGCCCGGCGGGGAAGGCCAGCGCGAGCCACACCAGCGCGACCCCCGGGAGCACGGAGATCGACATGAGGAGCGGCCAGAGCCAGCCCGCGTCGACGCCGTACGCCCACATGTAGGCCGTCTCGGCCAGTGCGTACCCGACGATCACCCACCCCGGAGTGGCCGTCGGAGCCAGCCACCAGATCAGCCCCGCCGCCACCAGCGCCGCGAGGTGGCCCACCAACCAGGGCAGACCGTTGCCGTCGGGAACGCCCGGCTGGACGACGCCGAACACGACCGACAGGACGCACACGAGCGCGGCGGCGAGCAGGATGCCGAGTCGCAGCGGCCACGGCAGTCGACCGCGGCCGGCCGGCGCCGGGATCGGCAGCGACGTCGCCCGTCCGTGTGGGCGACCGTCAGCCATCCGTGTGTTCCAGCCATCGCACGACCGCGAGGACGCGGCGGTGGTCCGCCGGAGAGTCCTCGAGTCCGAGCTTGGCCAGGATGCGACTGATGTGTGCTTCGACGGTCTTCAGACTGACGACCAGCGCCTTCGCGATGCCGGAGTTCGACCGCCCCTCGGCCATGAGGGTGAGGACTTCACGTTCCCGCTCCGTGAGGTGGTCGAGACCGTCCGACCGGGTCCGCTCCGCGACGAGGAGGGAGACGACCTCGGGATCCACGACGGACTCACCCGCCGCCACGCGCTCCACGGCGTCGACGAGCGTCCCGGAGTCGGCGACGCGATCCTTCAGCAGGTAACCGGTGCCACCACCGGAGCCGAGCGCGCGGACCGCGTAGGACGGCACGGCGTAGGTGCTCAGCAGGAGCACCCCGGCGGCGAAGCCCGACGCCCGCAACTGCTCGAGGGCGACGATGCCCTCGTCGGTGTGGGTGGGCGGCATCCGGATGTCGAGCACCACGGCGTCGAGCTGCAGCCCCGCGTCGATGCGATCGACCAGGTCGACCGCCGAGCCGAACGAGCCGACCACGTCGTGACCACCCGCCTTGAGGATCTGCGCGACACCCTCACGGAGGAGCACCGCGTCGTCCGCGACGGCGACACGCAGCGAACGCGGTTCCAGACTGGTCATCCGCTCATTGTGGCAGGTCGACGAGACGAGGTGTAGTGCCCACGGGGTCACTCCGTCACCGGAGGACCCCGTGGACACGCCTGCGCGGTCCTGGTCAGCCGACCGAAGACCGCCAGGCGGCGTGCATCGCGGCGAACCGACCCGTCCCGCCGATGAGCTCCGCGGGCGCGCCGTCCTCGATCACCCGGCCGTGCTCCATCACGAGCACCCGGTCGGCGATCGCGACGGTCGACAACCGGTGCGCGATGATGATCGCGGTACGGTCCGCGAGCAGGGTCTGCAGCGCCTCCTGAACGAGTCGCTCGCTCGGGATGTCGAGCGAAGCGGTCGCTTCATCGAGGATCAGCACGGCCGGATCCGCGAGGAACGCCCGTGCGAACGACAGGAGCTGCCGCTGGCCGGCCGAGACCCGACCACCGCGCTTGTTCACGTCGGTGTCGTAGCCGTTCGGCAGCGCCTCGATGAAGGTGTGCGCGCCGACGGCCTTCGCTGCGGTGGTGATCTCCTCGATCGTCGCGTCGGGCTTGCCCAACGCGATGTTGTCGGCGACCGAGCCGGAGAACAGGTACGCCTCCTGCGTCACCATGACGATCGCCCGACGGAGGTCCTTCGGGTGCAGGTCGCGCAGGTCGATGCCGTCGAGGCGCACCGCACCGTCGGTCGGGTCGTAGAACCGACTGATGAGCTTCGCGAGCGTCGATTTGCCCGCACCGGTCGTGCCGACGAGCGCGATGGTCTGCCCTGCGGGGATCTCGAGGTCGAACTTCGGGAGCACCACCCGGTCGGCGGCGTACGCGAACGTCACGTCGTCGAAGGTGATCCGTCCCTGCGCCGTCCACAGGTCGACCGGCGCGACCGGGTCTGGCACCCCGGGACGCTCCTCGAGCACGCCGGAGATCTTCTCGAGTGCCGCCGCGGCCGACTGGTAGGAGTTGTAGAACATCGCCATCTCCTCCATCGGGTCGAAGAACCGGCGCGTGTAGAGGAGCGCCGCGAGCAGCGCTCCGATCGCGAGCTGTCCGTCCGCGACGCGGAACCCGCCGACGAGGAGCACCACGGCGACGGAGACGTTGCCGATGAACACCAGTCCGGGATCGAACACCCCGAACAGCTGGATGACCCGGGCATTGGTGTCGCGGTACTGCTCCACGAGCTCGCCGAACGCGCGCTCGTTCCGCCGCTCCTTCCGGAACGCCTTCACGGCACGGATGCCGGTCATCGCCTCCACGAAGAACACGATGAGCTTCGCCGACCGGACCCGCGACTCGCGGAACATCCGCTGCGAGCGGAGCTGGAACCAGCGCGTGAGCACGAACAGCGGGATGAGCGACCCGAGCAGCACCAGCCCGCTGACCCAGTCCACGAGGACGAGGGCCACGGCCGTGAAGCCCATGTACAGCACGCCGGACACGAGCTGGTTGATGCCGGAGTCGAGCAGCTCGCGGATGGAGTCGAGGTCGCTCGTCTGCCGGGAGATGATGCGACCCGAGGTGTAGCTCTCATGGAAGTCGAGGCTGAGCCGCTGTGTCTGCAGGAACACGCGCTTCCGCAGGTCGATCAGGATCGCCTGGCTGATCCGAGCGGCGAGCACGGTGTACCAGGAGATCAGCGTCGCACCGGCGGCGCCGGTCAGCAGGTACGCGCCGACCACGAGGAAGGCCGGCATCCAGTCGGCGCGTTCCAGGACGGCCGGGAGGGCGCGGTCGATGCCGAGGGCGATCAGCGCGGGCCCGGCGACCTGGGCGGCGGTCGACACCACGACGATGGTCATAGCGGCGATCACGCGCAGGCGCAGGGGCGCGAGCAGCGATCCGAGCAGGCGCAGCGAACGGCGCCGGATGTGCGCGGACTCGTCACGGGTGAGGTCGTCGCGCTCCTCACCCTCCACTCCGTGGACGGTCGTCGGCGGGGTCACAGGTTCACCTCCTGGCGGTTGGACTCTCGTTCGTCGTCTTCCAGACTCGAGATCACGTAGCGGTAATGGGCGTTGTGCTGCAGCAGCTCGGTATGGCGACCCACCGCGGTGATGCGACCGTCCTCGAGGAGGGCGACGCGGTCGGCGAGGGTGACGGTGCTCGGTCGGTGGGCGACGATGAGGGCCGTGGTCGAGGCGAGCACTCGGCGGAGTGCCGCCTCGACGAGCGCCTCGGTGTCGACGTCGAGCGCCGACAACGGGTCGTCCAGGACCAGTACCTCCGGCCGCGCAGCCACCGCTCGGGCGAGTGCGAGCCGCTGACGCTGCCCACCGGACAGGCTGAGCCCCTCCTCACCGACCAACGTCTCCACACCGTTCGGCAGTTCGTCGACGAACCGGGCCTGGGCGATGTCGAGCGCCTCGCGCAGGATCCGATCGGCCTCCGCGGAGTCGAGGTCGATGTCGTCCCGCCCGAGGAGGACGTTCTCCTTGACGCTCGCGGAGAAGAGGGTCGCATCCTCGAACGCCATCGCGATGTGCCGGCGCAGGTCCTCCCGGGTGAGCGCGCGGATGTCGACCCCGTCGAGCAGGATCCGCCCGCCCGTGACGTCGTACAGGCGGGTGGTCAGTGCCGTGATCGTCGACTTCCCGGAGCCCGTCAGACCGACGAGTGCCATGGTCTCCCCCGGCTCGAGCCGGAGGTCGACGCCGTTCACCACGTCCGCGTAGCGGTCGGGTGCGTCCTGGTAGCGGAAGTGCACGTCCTCGAACACGAGCTCACCACGCGGTTCACGGATGCGCTCGGGGTGTTCGGGGTCGGTGATCGTGTTGACCGAGTCGATGACCTCGAAATACCGGTCGGTCGCCGTACGGGTGTCGAAGGTCATCGCGAGCAGGAAGCCGATCGACTCGATCGGGAACCGCAGGATCGTGGCCGTCGCGAAGAAGGCGAACAGCTGACCGACGGTGAGTTCGCCGATCGACGCGAGCCAGACCCCCGCCAACAGGCAGAGCGCGAAGGCGACGTCGGGCAACAGGACCAGCCAGAACCAGATCCCCGCGATGGCCTTCGCCTTCTCGATCTCGGTGCCCCGCAGGTCCTCGGCGCGCGACGCGAAGCTCCGCAGGGCGTGCTTGCCTCGACCGAACGCCTTGAGCACCCGGATGCCGTGGACGGACTCCTCGACGGCGGTCGCCAGGTCACCGGCCTGGTCCTGGCTGCGCCGGGCGATCACCGAGTACCGCCCCTCGAAGGTGAACCCGAACACCCACACGGGGATGGCGAGCGCGATGAAGATGAGTCCGAGCAGCCAGTTCCAGGTGAACAGGATGACCGCACCGATGACGATCGTGACACCGTTGACGATCAGGAGCACGAAGCCGAACGAGATCCACCGGCGGATGAGTCCGAGGTCGCTGACGGCGCGCGAGAGCAGCTGCCCGCTCTGCCAGCGGTCGTGGAAGGTCACGGGGAGGTCCTGCAGCTTGGCGAACAGCGCATTGCGCATCCGCGCCTCGACGTGCGTCCCAGGAGTCAGGACGAACCAGCGGCGCAGCGCGATCATGACCGCCTCGAGGACACCGAGCGCGAGGACCACGAGCACCGCCGGCCAGATCTGCGAGGAGTCGCCGGTCGAGAGCGGGCCGTCGACGAGGGCCTGCAGCACGAGCGGGATCGCGAGCGCCACCAGGCCGGCGACGAGCGCGGCGACCATGCCGAGCACGATCCGCGGCATGGCCGTCTTCGCGAACGGGTAGATCCGCATCAGGGCACGGAAGGTGCTCTGACGCGGTTGGACAGGACGGCGTTCATCGCCGAGCGGAGTCATTGCGAGGATTCCTTGCGAGAGTGTCGGTGACGTCGATCACCGACGGAATGATGGTCGTGGAACGGCCGGACGGCGAGGTCGCTGTGCGAGGTCGCAGCATCCGGTGACGGGCCCGGACGAGGCCGGACGGATGGTGAGGTGGACTGCCTGGCGCTCGTGCTAAGCGTCGGCGTCCGCTGCGGCGTCGCGTCCGGCTGGCGCCGGGACGGCCACCGGGCGGCGGCTCGAGGCGGAGCGTGCACGATCGACCGTCGGCGCGAGCGCGGTGTGGTTCGAGAGCGTCATGGCATCCTCCTCATCCTGTGGGGCGAGAGCCGCGGGCCGGGTGCACAGGTCGCACTCGAACGCGGACGGCGACCGATCACGGTGAACGAGGTTCGGCGCAGCAGACCAGACTATGGGAATCGGCCGTCGGGCTGCAAGGGATCCATGCGGTTGCACGCACCGGACCGGGTGCGCTCGTCGTCAGGAGGTCGGTTCGTCGACGATGCCGACGAAGGCTCCGATGCCGTCGACCTCGCGCCGACGGGCGCCCTCAGGCACCGGAGGCAGCTCGTCGGCGCCGTGCCAGGAGCAGCTCACCATCGAGAACTCCGGCCACCACTTCTTCGGGCGGAGCGTCTCACTGGTGCCGCAGATCGTGCACCGCAACTCCACCCAGACCGGCCGTTTCCCGGTCCGGTTCGCGCGTGACTGCACGTACCAGGCCGGCGGGTCGGCCAGGAACGCCGCCAACTGGTCCGTCGACCAGAACGGCGGGATCCCGTGGTGCCTGGCCATCTCGAGCGGGATGTCCAGTCGCTGCGCGACGGTCCTCCGGCTCAGATCCCGACCCCCGCGCGCTCCAGCCTGCTGCTCCACGATCGACTCAGCTGACCCGCACGGACAGGCAGGTCACGCAGCCCTCGAGCTTCTCGAACTCGCTGATGTCCACCTGGACCACGGTGTAGCCGCGGTCCTCGAGCAGCGCAGCCGTCTTGGGAGCGGCGGCGGAGATGAGCACGGTGTCCTCCGCGAGTCCGACCACTGCGACGCCCTCGCGCTCGGGCACGACGAGGTGGCGACCGAAGAAGGACGGGTCCTCGACGAGGTCGGGGTGGACGAGCACGGTCCCGTCGGGGAGCGCGGTGACGGTCGACTTCAGGTGGAGGGCGGTCGTGACGGGGACCGCCACGACGTTGAACCCGAGCGGCGCGAGGATGGCTCGGAGCTGCCGGACGCCTTCGGCGTTGGTGCGGCCGCTGCGACCGACGTAGACGGTCGTGCCGACCCGGAGGACGTCGCCGCCCTCGAGGGTGCCTTCGCCCTCGATGCGGTGGATCCGGAGGCCGAGCTCACGGGCGGTGGTCTCGGCTGCAACGACCTCGGGGCGACGGCTCTCGGCGCCCGGTCGGGTCACCACGGCGACGTCGCCGATCACGATGACGGCGTCCTCGATGAAGACGGAGTCGGCGAGCTGGTCGGCCCAGGAGACCTCGGTGGTGTCCCAGCCGGCGGCGTCGAACGCTGCGACGTACGCGTCCCACTGCTTGTCGGCGAGTTCGGTGTCGATCGGCGTGCGCTCCAGGTGCGTCACGAGGCCTTCAGCAAGGTTGGAGGCGGGCATCCGCACGAGTGCGATGCGGCGTCCGTCGTCGAGCACGGCGTCCTGCGTGCGGACGACCATCCAGTACACGGGGTATCCGATGAAGGCCGCGGAGAGCGCGACGACGACCACGAAGACGAGGTTGAGGCTGATGAGCGTCGCGACGATGCTGCCGAGCACGGTGCTGTCGATGGGCTGCCCCGTCGTCGCCACCTGGACGATGAGCCCGAGGAGCGCTCCGATGACGGCGAGGGCGGCGCCGCCCAGCAGGGCGAGGAGTCGGTACCGGTAGAGGCCGACGACGCCCACGATCAGCAGCAGCACGAAGGTGATGATCGTGCTCTCGAAGAAGTACGGACTCGCCTGGGCGAAGATCGTCCCGGCGAACTGGTAGCCGACGAACGTGACGAACATGACCCCCAGGAAGCCCACGACGATGGTCGCGACGGCGGCGGCGGCGGATGCGATGAGCTTGCGGCTCCAGGTGGCAGTCATTCGACAACCGTAGCTCAACGACACAGCGGCGTCGGGCCACGAGGGCCCGACGCCGCTGGGAGATCACCAGGAGCCTGCCCAGAACCCCCACAGGGGCGGGCGGCACGGCCTAGTGGAAGAAGTGACGCTCCCCCGTGAAGTACATGGTCACGCCGGCGGCTTCGGCCGCAGCGATGACCTCTTCGTCGCGGACGGAACCACCGGGCTGCACGACCGCGCGCACACCGGCGTCGAGCAGGACCTGCAGGCCGTCGGCGAACGGGAAGAAGGCGTCCGAGGCCGCGACGGAACCCGCGGCACGGTCACCGGCTCGGCTCACGGCGAGGTGGCAGGAGTCGACGCGGTTGACCTGCCCCATGCCGACGCCCACGCTCGCGCTCCCCTTGGCGAGCAGGATGCCGTTGGACTTCACCGAGCGGCACGCCTTCCACGCGAAGATGAGGTCGAGCAGGGTGTCGTCGTCGGCGGGTTCGCCAGTGACAAGCGTCCAGCCCTTGGCGGTGTCCTGGGGGTCGTCGGCGAAGCGGTCCGCGTCCTGGTAGAGCAGGCCACCCGAGATCTGCCGGACCTCGCGGTCCTCGCGCACGAAGTCCTCCGGCAGCTGCAGGAGCCGCAGGTTCTTCTTCGTCTTGAGCACCTCCAACGCGGCGTCCTCGAAGCCCGGGGCGACGAGCACCTCGGTGAAGATCTCCTTGACCGTCTCGGCCATGCCGAGGGTCACGACGCGGTTGGCCGCGATGACGCCGCCGAAGGCGGAGACCGGGTCGCACTCGTGCGCCCGACGGTGGGCCGAGGCGATCGGGTCGGGTGCCTTCGGGTTCGCGAAGGCGATACCGCACGGGTTCGCGTGCTTGATGATCGCGACGGCGGGGTTGGCGAAGTCGTAGGCCGCGCGGACTGCCGCGTCGGCGTCGACGTAGTTGTTGTACGACATCTCCTTGCCGTGCAACTGCGTCGCCTGGGCGATCCCGGCACCGCCCGGACGGACGTACAGCGCCGCGGCCTGGTGCGAGTTCTCGCCGTAGCGCAGCACCGCCTCGCGACGACCGGTGACGGTCAGCGTGCTGGGGAAGGCCTCGGCTGCGGTCGTCTCCGTGCTCGCGAACCACGCGGACACAGCCGCGTCGTAGGAGGCGGTGTGGTCGAAGGCCTGCGCGGCGAGCGAGCGACGCTGAGCGAGCGTGGTGCCGCCGGCGGCGACGGCCTCGGTGATCAGCCCGTAGCGCTCGGGAGAGACCACGATCGCGACGTTGGCGTGGTTCTTCGCCGAGGCGCGCACCATCGCCGGTCCACCGATGTCGATCTGCTCGACGACGTCGTCACCGGCTGCGCCGCTCGCGACCGTCTCGACGAAGGGGTACAGGTTCACGACGACGAGCTGGAACGGCTCGATGCCGAGCTCGGCGAGCTGGGCCTCGTGGGATTCGAGCCGCAGGTCGGCGAGGAGTCCGGCGTGCACCGAGGGGTGCAGGGTCTTGACCCGACCGTCGAGCGACTCGGGGAATCCGGTGACCTCGGACACATCGGTCACCGTGTGGCCCGCACCGCGGATGGTCGCCGCGGTGGACCCGGTGGAGACGATCTCGACGCCCGCTGCGGCGAGTGCGCCGGCGAGCTCGAGCAGCCCGGTCTTGTCGCTGACCGAGATCAGCGCCCGGCGGACGGGGACGAGGTCGCGTTCGCGGTAGAGGCTGTGGTCGTGGCTGGGACCGCTCATGACTGGGGTGCTCCTTCTGCTGGCGGGCGGGACGCCGTGGAGAGCGCCTCGAGGTCGATGGTTCCGGTGGCGAGGTCGCGGACGGCCTGGACGAGGAGTCGACGCTCCACCGGCTTGATCCGCTCGTGGAGGCTGTGCTCCGTGTCTTCGGGCAGGACGGGGACGCGCTCCTGCGAGATGATCGGTCCAGCGTCGACGCCGTTGTCGACGACGATGATCGATGCCCCGGTCTGCGAGGCGCCTGCCGCCAGGGCGTCCCGGACGCCGTGCGCACCCGGGAACTCGGGGAGGTACGCGGGGTGCGTGTTGATGATGCGCGGCGAGAGGGCGTCGACGACGACGGGCGGCAGGAGGCGCATGAGGCCGCTGAGGACGAGGACGTCCGGGTTCCAGACCCGGATCTGTTCGAGGAGGGCCGCGCCCCATTCCGCCCGCGAGTCGAAGGACGAGTAGGGGACGGTGAACGACGGGATGCCGAACTCCTCAGCGTGGGCGAGGCCGTCAGCCTCCCGATCGGCACCGACGGCGATGACGCGAGCGGGGAAATCCGCGTCGCGTGAGGCTTCGAGGAGGGCGCGGAGATTGGATCCGCCACCGGAGATCAGCACGACGAGTGACAGCACCAGAGCATCCTATCGGTCGCGGGCACCCCGGCCGCTCGGCTGGGCGTGCAGCTCCGGGAGGCGGTCCTCCTCGGCGAGATGCGTCGGACCGGCCGCCATGCCGACCACGGCCGCGATCCCGACCGTCAGCGTGGTCCACAGGCCCGTCGCCCAACCGTTCGGGCCGACCTCGATGAGGCGGCCTGGGCCTGCCGCGCCCGCCGAGAGGGCGGCGAGGACACCGACGATGATGCCCGCTGTGACCCCGACGCCGAGACCGACGACCGCCAGCCGTGCGAGCCCGCCACGCCCGTCGAGGTCGACGAGCAGACGACGGCGCAGCACCACGGCAGCGGCGAATCCGATGACGACCGGGACCACGAGGACCGCGAAACCGAGTGGGCTCTCCCCCGTCGGGATGGCGCCGAGGACCGGCACGGCCGGCATGGGCCCGACGAGCGTGCCGATCGGCGAGATCGCCGTGCCGCTCCCGATGGCGAAGCCCGCGCCGGTGATCCAGCTCATGGCCCAGATCACGAGGTTCGGCAGGTACAGGAGTTCGGCGCCGGTGACGATGGCACCGCCCAGGACGCCGAACTGCGCGCTCTCATGCAGGGAGATGATGGCGCCGTAGCCGACGGCGATGAGGATGGCGGTCAGGACCGCGGAGACCGCCACGAGTCCGGTGGCGGCGAGTGCTCCACCACGCAGCGCCGCGACGACCATCGACCAGGTCCCGTCCGGCATCCGGTCCCGCATCGCGCGGAGTCCGTCGAGGATCGGATCGACCGCGTCCTGCTCTCGGAACCGGACCCACAGCGCGGCGACCACGACCCCGCCTGCGAAGCGCACGGTCGGCGCGAGGGTCCCCTGGACGATCGAGGGACGCACCGCCGGGTGGAGGGCGGTGAGGGTCACGAGGAACGAGAGCAGGGCGAACACGAGCACCGACAGCACGACGGCACCCTGCCACCAAGTGCTGCGTGCCGCGCGGGCCCCGGTGCGCAGGCCGAACAGGACCGTGCCGATCGTGAAGGCGAGGGGCGCCAGGGAGACGAGGAACGGTTCCATCCCGGCAGGCAGGCCGAGCTGCGTGACGAGGGCCGTGTCGAGGGAGATGCGCATGCTCGAGCCGTTGCCGAGCGCCCAGATGTCGACGGCCCCCCGCCAGAGCGCGGCGGGGTCGACGTCCAACTGGAAGTGCAGGGCCCACAGGGCGAGGAGTGGGACGAGTGCGACACCGATGCCGATGGCCACGGCGAGGGTGGCATCGAGGGCGGCGAGGAGGGCGACGGTCAGACGGTTCATGCGCCTTCGACCCTACCTGGAGCCGCGCGTGCGGACGGTCAGGCACACGGCGTGCGTGGGCCGAAACGCCACGACGCGACGCCCGATCCGGGCGTCGCGTCGTGGTCGCAGTCGAGCTGCGGGTGTTACAGCGAGGCGATGATCTCGCGCATGAGGTCGGCGGTCTCGCTCGGCGTCTTGCCGACCTTGACGCCGGCGGCCTCGAGGGCCTCCTTCTTCGCCTGCGCGGTACCTGCGGAGCCCGAGACGATCGCGCCGGCGTGGCCCATCGTCTTGCCCTCGGGCGCGGTGAAGCCCGCGACGTAGCCGACGACCGGCTTCGTGACGTTCGCCTTGATGAAGTCGGCCGCGCGCTCCTCGGCGTCGCCACCGATCTCGCCGATCATGACGATGGCCTTGGTCTCGGGGTCGGCCTCGAACGCGGCGAGCGCGTCGATGTGCGTCGTGCCGATGATCGGGTCGCCGCCGATGCCGATCGCCGTCGAGAAGCCGATCTCGCGCAGCTCGTACATCATCTGGTACGTGAGGGTGCCCGACTTCGACACGAGGCCGATCGGTCCCTTGCCGGCGATGTTCGCGGGCGTGATGCCCACGAGCGACTCCCCCGGCGTGATGATGCCGGGGCAGTTCGGGCCGATGATGCGGGTCTTCGAGCCCTTCGACTGGGCGTAGGCCCAGAACTCGGCGGAGTCGCCGACCGGCACACCTTCGGTGATGATGACGAGCAGCGGGATCTCGGCGTCGATGGCCTCGATGACCGCGTCCTTGGTGAATGCCGGGGGCACGAAGGCGATCGACACGTCTGCGCCGGTCTCCTTGATGGCCTCGGCGACCGTGCCGAACACGGGCAGCTCGACGCCGCCGTCGTGGGTCACGGTCGTGCCGGCCTTGCGGGCGTTCACGCCACCGACCACCTGGGTGCCGGCCTTCAGCATGAGCGCCGTGTGCTTGGTGCCCTCACCGCCGGTGATGCCCTGGACGATGACCTTGGAGTCCTTGTTGAGGAAGATTGACATGCTTGTGCGATCCCTTACTTCGAAGCCAGCTCGGCGGCCTTGTCGGCGCCTTCGTCCATGGTTGCGGCGAGCGTGATGAGCGGGTGCGCGGCGGCGGCGAGGATCTCGCGGCCCTCCGCGACCTTGTTGCCGTCGAGGCGGACCACGAGCGGCTTCGTCGCTGCGTCACCGAGGATCTCGAGCGCCTTCACGATGCCGTTCGCGACCGCGTCGCAGGCGGTGATGCCACCGAAGACGTTGACGAACACGCTCTTCACCTGGGCGTCGCCGAGGATGACGTCGAGGCCTGCTGCCATGACCTCGGCCGAGGCGCCGCCGCCGATGTCGAGGAAGTTGGCCGGCTTCACGCCGCCGTGCTGCTCGCCCGCGTAGGCGACGACGTCGAGCGTGGACATGACGAGTCCAGCGCCGTTGCCGATGATGCCGACCTCGCCGTCGAGCTTGACGTAGTTGAGGTCGTTCTCCTTGGCCTTGAGCTCCAGGGGGTCCTCGGCTGCGGTGTCTTCGAGTTCGGCGTGGTTCGGGTGACGGAAGGCGGCGTTCTCGTCGAGCGAGACCTTGCCGTCGAGGGCGACGATGCGCCCCTCTTCCGTGAGGACGAGCGGGTTGACCTCGACGAGCGTCGCGTCCTCACCCTTGTAGACGTCGTAGAGCTTCACGAAGACGTCGGAGACCTGGTCGACGAGCTCCTCGGGGAAGTTCGCAGCCTTCGCGATCTCGACCGCGGCCGCCTTGTCGACACCGGTGAGCGGGTTCACCTCGATGCGCGCGAGCGCCTCGGGCTTCTCGACCGCGAGCTGCTCGATCTCCATGCCGCCCTCGACGCTCGTGAGCGACAGGTAGGACCGGTTGGCGCGGTCGAGCAGCACCGAGAAGTAGAACTCCTGGGCGATGCGTGCGCCGGCCGCGACCATCACGCGCTTGACGACGTGACCCTTGATGTCGAGTCCGAGGATGGCCTTCGCCGCCTCGTAGGCCTCGTCGGGGGTCTTGGCGACCTTGACGCCACCGGCCTTGCCGCGGCCTCCGACCTTCACCTGGGCCTTGACGACGACCACGCCGCCGAGACGCTCGGCCGCGGCACGCACCTCGTCCGGGGTGTCGGCGATGATGCCGGCGAGGACCGGCACCTCGTACTGCTCGAACAGGTCTCGTGCCTGATACTCGTAAAGATCCACGTGTCATTCCCATCCGCGCTTCGCGCGTTCTGCTGTGATTGTCGTGGCGATTTTCGGCCGCGCGTTATCTCGGCGGCGAGAGAAAAAGGGCCAGTGACGACTCTACCCCCAGCGCTGCGCCGCAACCGGACGTTCACAGTGAACGACTAAGGTCGGGTCCATGACCGGCATGGCGGACCTCGCTCGCGAGGGCATCCTCGTCGCCGGCGCCGGACGGGCCATCCTGCTGCAGATCGCGGACCCCTCGGTCGCCGCCGGGGTGGCGCGGCACAGCGACTTCGGTTCCCGCCCGCTCGACCGGCTGCACGCCACCCTCACCTTCGTCTACGCGCTCGCCCTCGGCACGCCGGAGGAGCAGCGCAGCGTGGCACGGCGGGTGAACCACGCCCACGCGCCGGTCCGTGCCCGGCCGGGCGAGGCCGCTCCCGGGTACTCGGCGTTCGACCACGACGCGCAACTCTGGGTCGCGGCGACGCTGTACGACACCGCCGTCCAGGTCTACGAGCTCGTGCTCGGTCCGCTCGACGAGGAGTCGCGGGAGCGCCTGCACCGTGAGTACGCGATCGTGGGGACGAGCCTGCAGCTCCCGCCCGACCGCTGGCCTCCGACCCGGGCCGCGTTCGACGAGTACTTCGCAGCCCGGGTCGCGGGACTCCACGTCACCGCGGAGGCGCGCCGCGTCTCGATCGAGCTCCTGACCGCTCGCGCGGCACCGCTCCCCGTCCGGTGCCTGCTCCCGCTCGTCCGGCTCGTGACGGCGGGACTGCTGCCCGACGGCTTGCGGAGCGCCTACGGGTTCCGCTGGACGCCGCGGCAGCAGCGTCGCTTCGCGCGGCGGGTCGCCGTCGCGCGGGCCGTCTGGCCGCGTCTTCCGCAGCGACTCCGTGCGGCACCCTCCGCCTGGTACCTCCGGGTGATGCGAGAGCGGGATCGCACGGAGGCGGCCCGCCACCTCGGCTGACGACGTTCCAGCACCGCCCTCCACAGCCCATTGGCGGAGCCGTCCCGTCCACATTCGGATTCCCGCCCGGCTGACCGAGGTGCCGTGGTTCGCACGATGGGGGCATGACAACACACCACCTCCCCCAGACCGGCCGCCTCCTCGGCGGCAGACCGCGGATCCTCCGGCTCCTGGCAGCCGTCCCGATCCTGCTCACGCTCGTCCTCGGCATCGTCCTCGGCGGCGCGACCGCATCCTCCGCACTGACCGCCACCGGTGCCGCCTACGGTCACCGCGACGCGTCGAACGGCCGCTGGCTCGGCTCGTGGGCCTTCGACGACGGGACGGTCGGGTTCTGCATCAACCTCGACCTCCCGATCCCGCCGGGTCACGCCTACGAGCACGTCGACGGATCATCGCTCGGGTGGTTCACCCCCGAGGACGCCGCCCGCCTGGCCTACCTGTCGCGGCACTGGGGCGCCAGCCAGGACGCCGACGAGGCAGCTGCGGGCCAGCTCGCCACCTGGATCATCACCGGCCTGAACGGGTGGACGCCGGCGCAGATCGCCGCTCGGGCAGGAGCGAGCGCCGACCGCGTGCTCTCCCGGGCCCATCAGATGCTCGCCGAGGCCGACGGCCCCGGCGGCGCGAGTCGGGGAGCGAGCGCCACCATGTCCATCGAACGCGGCGAGGACGGATTCGACCTCGTCCGAACCGAACTCGCCGTCGACTTCATCTCCTCCGGCGTCACCACCCTGCCACCGGGCACCCACACCGGGACCGTCACCCTCGACGGCGCTACCTTCGAGGACGGCACGTCCGAGCGGGCCGTCGGGAACGGTGAGAGCCTGCGGATCCTGCCGAGCACCGATGCCGCCGTCGTGGCGTTCTCAGCGAACGCCACGTTCGGTGAGCTGCCCTACGGTGCCGGCCTCACGATCGCTCGAAGCGCCGCCAACGTGCAGAGCGTCCTCATCGCCCGCCCGATCACGGTCGCGGCCGGAGCGAGCGCCGACCGCGAGCGCCCCACGCCACTCCCCTTCCAGCCGGTCGTCGTCACCACCACCTCGCACGCGACGGCGACACCGGGAACAGAGGTCACCGACCGGCTGTCCGTCGGGATCGCGACCGACACCGGCCTCGCAGCGGAGTGGGGCCTCATCGGGCCGGAGGGTGGACCGTACACGCCGATCCCGGTGACCGTCCGAAGCCAGTTGCTCGGTCCGTTCGCGGAGCGCCCGGTCGAGGCACCGGAGGTCCCGCTCGGAGCACCGGTGGTCTGCGAGGTCGAGACGCTCGTGGATGCAGGCCCCGGCGAGTACACGACGCCGTCCTGCGTCCTCCCCGAGGACGGCTACTACGTCTGGGTCGAGCGCATCGAGCCAAGCGACACCCTGCCGGAGAACGGCGGCACGATGATCCGCCCCTGGCGATCCGCCTTCGGCGTCGCCTCGGAGATCACCCTCGCCTCGACGCCGACCGTGCCCGAAGCGCGCCTCGCCGAGACCGGCGCCGACGACCGCTCCCTGCTCCTCGCCGGCACTGCGGCGATCGGAGCGCTCGCGCTCGGCGGCATCCTGCTCACCCTCCCTGGGCGGATCACTCCGAGTGGTGCGGGTGCGGGGCTCAGCGCACGTCGAGGAGGGGTGCGAGCTGGGCGCGGTCGACGTCCAGCCACGGCGCCGCAGGGTTCACGATGATCCCGGTGATGCCCTCGTCACTGCGGAGCGCGGCCGCGAGTTCCGCTGCGGTGACCGGGTACGCGTCATCCCCTCGTCCCAGTGCAGCGATCTCGATGGGCGAGGTGAAGACCTCCAGCAGTCGACGGTCGCCGAGGCGGGTCTCCGCGATGCCGACGGTCTTGCGGTTGCCGTCCTTGTCGACCTCGGCGCGACCGGCTACGAACCCGCCATGTGCAGCGAGTGCGGCGACCAGCCGCTGGAGGGCATCGGGTTCACGCGGCTGGGCGAGCGCCTGCTTCGCGAGGTCGTTGTTCCGGCCGTCCCCGAACAGACGCACGATCAGCGTCTTCGGGACGACCGCACTCGCCTTGCCGTCGGCGGGGTTCAGGACGATGCCGGCGTAGCCTTCGCCGGTCGCCTGACGGAGTGCCCAGACGGCGTCCACCGCGACCCCGGTGACCGGCCCGTCCGCCGTCCGCGTCTTCTCGAGCTCACGCGACGAGGTGAAGGCGAGGAGGTAGACGGCACCCTCCGGGTCGCGGTGGACGCCGAGCGGGATGCGCCCGGCGGCCTTGTCCTCATCCGAGACACCGTCGAGGCTCGTGGACAGCAAGAGCTTGCCCTGGATGCTCTGGCGCAACACGTGCATCATCGCCCGTTCATCGCCACCCTCCGCCAGCGCCGTGAGCGCCTGCGCGAGGTCGACGTTGGAATCAGGCTCGACGGGAGCGGGTGCCCGCGCCGGCGCCGGGGCCGCAGCAGGCACGGAGACAGGCGCCTCCGGAGTCCGAGCGGCCGCGTTGACCGTCGTGACCGAGATCGACACCTGCGGCACGGTCTCCGTCGCCTCGGCAGCCGGATCCACCTCATCCTCAGGTGCCGAGGTCTCGGCCTCCACGGCTGCAGATCGGGCATCGGACGCGTTGCGCTTGGAGAACAGACCCATGGTGCATCAGCCTAGATGCTCGATCCGGCGCAGGGAACCGCCCGGACCGACGGCGCGCGCCTCAGCGGTCTCAGTCGAGCTTCTCGATGGGTGCGATCTTGATCAGCAACTTCTTCGCCCCGGCTGACTCGAACTGGACGTGGGCGATGCGCTTCGCGCCCTCGCCGGTCACCGCGTTCACCCGCCCCACACCGAAGTCCGCGTGGGAGATGCGGTCGCCGGGGACGAGCTCGAGATCGCCGTTGTCGCGGACCTTCGCCGTGATGCGGTTGGCCCAGGCCGTCTCCGGCTTGCTCGAACCGCCGGAGAACCGGGTGTCGCCGGCGGAGGCGCCCTCGGGGAGCGAGCGGACCGACCAGCGGTCGCTGGAGGGGGCACGGCGGGCGTTCAGGGCGCGCGACTGCGTGCCACCACGACCGTTGACGTTGCCGGGCGACTGACGCCACTCGATCAGTTCAGCCGGGATCTCCTGCAGGTAGCGGCTGGGCATGGCGACTGCGGTCTCGCCGTACTGGGCACGCGTCATCGCCAACGAGAGGTACAGGCGTTTGCGGGCGCGGGTGATGCCGACGTAGAACAGGCGTCGTTCCTCAGCTGGGCCGCCCGGCTCGTTCGCCGACATCCGGTGCGGGAGGAGGTCCTCCTCGATGCCCGTCAGGAAGACCGCGTCGTACTCGAGGCCCTTCGCCGTGTGCAGGGTCATGAGCGACACGCTGCCCGTCGCGTCGTCGAGGTCGTCGGCCGCGGCGACGAGCGAGACCTCGGTCAGGAAGTCGACGATGCCGCCGTCGGGGTTGTTCTTGGCGAACTCCTTGGTGACGGCGATGAGCTCGTCGACGTTCTCGGCTCGTGCCTCATCCTGCGGGTCGCGACTGTTGCGCAGCGAATCGAGGTAGCCGCTCTTCGTCATGAGGAGCGACAGGACGTCGCCGACCGCGGTCGCGGACGCCGTCGGGCGGTCGGCTGCAGCGGCCTCGTCGAGCGCAGCCTGCGCTTCGTCGAGGAGGGCCGACAACTGCAGGATCGCGCTCGTGACCTTCGGCCCGAGCCCGAGGGCGTCGGCGCGCCGCATGGCCTCGCGGAAGGTGACGCCGTTGTTCTCGGCGAAGCTCGCGAGTGCCGTCTCCGTCGCCGGTCCGATGCCACGTTTGGGCGTGTTCAGGATGCGCCGCAGCGCCATGATGTCGGCCGGGTTCGCGACCGACACGAGGTAGGCGAGGGCGTCCTTGATCTCGGCGCGTTCGTAGAACTTGGTGCCGCCCATGATCCGGTACGGGAGGGCCGCACGGATGAAGATCTCTTCGAGCGCACGGGTCTGGGCGTTGGTGCGGTAGAACACGGCGATGTCGCTGTAGGCCGTACCGGCGTTCCGGAGCTTCTCGATCTCGTCGGCGATGAACTGCGCCTCGTCGTGGCCGGAGTACCCCGTGAAGCCGACGATCTTCTCCCCGTCGCCGACGGCCGTCCAGAGTCTCTTGTCCTTGCGGTCGAAGTTGTTGGAGATGACCGCGTTCGCCGCCGAGAGGATGTTCTGCGTGGAGCGGTAGTTCTGCTCGAGCAGCACCACCTTGGCGCCCGGGAAGTCGCGCTCGAACTCGGTGATGTTCCGGATGTCGGCCCCGCGGAACGCGTAGATCGACTGGTCCGAGTCGCCGACGACGGTGAGCGAGGCACCCTCGGTGCGGGTGACGGCGAGCTGATCCGTGCCGGCCTCAGGCGCGCGGGTGAGCTCCCGGATGAGCGAGTACTGGGCGAGGTTGGTGTCCTGGTACTCGTCGACGAGGATGTGGCGGAACCGCTGCTGGTACTGCGCGGCGACGTGCGGGAACGCCCGGAAGAGGAACACCGTCTGGCTGATGAGGTCGTCGAAGTCGAAGGCGTTCGCGTCGGCCAGCGCGCGCGTGTACTTCCGGAAGACCTGCAGGAACACGAGTTCCTGGGGGTCGTTCGTGTTGATCGTGCGGGAGTACGACTCGACGTCCGACAGCTCGTTCTTGAGCTTCGAGATCTTCGCCGAGGTGTTCGACGGCGTGAAGCCGTATGCGTCGGCCTCGAGCTCCTTGATGATGCGCTTCAACAGGACACGTTGGTCGCCGCTGTCGTAGATCGTGAAGTTCTTGGTGAAGCCGAAGTGCTCGGCCTCGCGGCGGAGGATGCGGACGCAGGCGGAGTGGAAGGTGGAGATCCACATGCCCTGAGCGGCCTGGCCGACGAGCGCCTGCACCCGCTCGCGCATCTCGGCGGCAGCCTTGTTGGTGAACGTGATCGCCAGGATCTGGCTCGGCCAGGCCTCTCGCTGCTCGAGCAGCAGCGCAACGCGGCGGGTGAGCACACTCGTCTTGCCGGACCCGGCACCGGCGACGATGAGCAGGGCCTGGCCCCGGTACTCCACCGCGATCCGTTGCTGGGGGTTGAGCCCCTCCAGCAGCCGACTCCCGCCGGCACGCTCGTCGGAGGACGACTCGGGGACGGTTGCCGTGGGCCAGCCGACGATCACCGGTTGCACGGCGTCGGCGTTCGAAGAAGGAGAGCTCGCCATATCGCCTGCAAGTCTAGGCGCTGCCCCCGACATCGCTCGGCCGAGCACCGCCGTCGCGGTGATCCGCACGGTCGCCGGCCGCCGACCGCGCGGCGACACCGAGGTCGGCCTGGTCGACGAAGAAGCCGTCGACCCCCGAGGAGAGCACCAGGACGAACTCTTCGAGCCAGCGGCCGACCGCCGCCGGATCGGCCCCGTCCCGGAAGGGTGGCGCGAGGAACCGGTTCTCGGGGCGGAGCGTCCAGGTGTAGACGCGCAGGCCCGCCGCGTGGGCGCGCTCCACGAGGTCCGTCGGCCGGGCACCGTCGTCGCCCAGGTCGATGAGCATCGCCTTGTCCACGCTGATGGCGTCGACCTCGAGGGCGAGCGCCGCGAGTCCGGCGTCGGTCATCGCGTCGGCGTAGGACGGGGCCGAATCCCCCAGCCGGGCGACGAGATCGCTCGGCCTGCCGGACCGCTCGATGAGGTACACGAACTCCGCCTGCACCCGACGGGCCTGCAACGCCATGAGGACCGACTGCTCGAACGACTCGACGATGAGCGGCTCGGCATCGGGATCGGTGCCGAAACCCAGGGCGGCGAGCTCCTCGGCCAGGAGTCGATCGAGCGGGAGGCCGATCGACGCGAAGTAGTCGGCGTGCTTCACCTCGGCCACGATGCCGACGGGTCGTCGGTGCGCTCCGGAGGCACTGCGCACGACCGCGACGAGGTCGGCGAACCGCAGGATGCCCTCGGTGCCGTCGAATCCCGCACTCACCGTCCGTACCTCGGGGATCCGCTCGCGTGCGGTCAGGGTCGACAGCTCGGCCCAGGTGAAGTCCTCGGTGAACCACCCGGTCAGCTCGTGGCCGTCGACGCGCTTCGTCGTCCGCCGGTCGGCGAACTCCGCTCGGGCGGCGACGTCGGTCGTCCCGGAGATCTCGTTCTCGTGTCGGACCACGAGGACTCCGTCCTTCGACGCGACGAGATCGGGCTCGACGGCGTCCGCACCAAGCGCGACGGCCAAGCGGTAGGAGGAATCGGTGTGCTCGGGGCGGTAACCGGGAGCCCCGCGGTGTCCGATGACGAGCGGGTTGGGCAGGGAGTCGATGCGCACGCCATCAGCCTAGGACGACGCTCCGGCGTGCGCGCAGGGTGCCGGCTGTCAGCCCGCCGCGAACATCGGCGTCCGTTCGGGGTTTTCCACGCGCGACCCGGCTGATTCAAAGGGAACTCGGATACTCTGGGTGTCAGCAGCGCCGCTTGGCGCGACACAGCCTCCACGACTGAGAGTAGGAATCAGCCATGGCCCTCGACAATCCCGCGTTCTCGAAGAACCCGGCATTCGCGAAGCAGGGAGGCGGGACGCTGCAGGCAGCTCAAGCAGCGAACCCCTCGCTGACCGCCGAACAGCTCCGCAAGATGTACGAGCAGCCCACCGCACCGGCGGGCGTCGGCACCGCCGACCGCATGACGATCGAGAACACGCTCGTCAAGACCCTCGGCTCGTTCGCCGTCCTCGTCGTGTTCGCCGTCATCTCCTGGATGTGGACGACCTCCCTCCTGCAGGCAGGCAGCGGCTACGCCCTCCCCATGATCATCGGCATGATCGGCGGCCTCGGCCTCGGTCTCGTCAACTCCTTCAAGAAGGAGCCGGTCCCGGCGCTCATCCTCGGGTACGCGGTCTTCCAGGGACTCTTCGTCGGTGGCATCTCGCGCGTCTTCGAGGCGAACCCGGCCTGGTCCGGCGTCGTCGTCCAGGCGGTCCTCGCGACCCTCGCCGTCGTCGGCGTGACCCTCGCCCTCTTCGCGAGCGGCAAGGTCCGCGCCTCGAAGAAGCTGACGAAGGTCTTCCTCGTCGCCATCATCGGCTACGGCGTCTTCCAGCTCCTCAACCTCGTGCTCATGTTCACGGGCGTGCTGAACAACCCGTTCGGCCTCTACGGCGCGACGATCTTCGGCATCCCGCTCGGGATCGTCATCGGCATCTTCGCGGTGCTGATGGGTGCGTACTCGCTGGTGCTCGACTTCGACTTCATCCAGCGCGGCGTGCAGAACCGCGCACCCGCCAAGTACGGCTGGACCGGCGCCTTCGGCATCATGGTCACGGTCATCTGGATCTACGTCGAGATCCTGCGTCTGCTGGCCATCTCCCGCAACTAGGAGCGCACGCATTGCGAGGCCCGTCCCGTTCGCGGGGCGGGCCTTCGTCGTTCGAGGAACCGGCCGGTCGAGGGACTGCCCTTCGACAGGCTCAGGGACCGGACCCCTCGCACCGGGCACCATCCCCCGTCCCTGAGCCACCCACCCCGGTCCCTGAGCCGCTCACCCCGGCTGAGCCGCTCACCCCGGTCCCTGAGCTTGTCGAAGGGCGCGGACGACGGAAGGCCGCCCCGCGAACGGGACGGCCTTCCGATGACTCAGGGAGCGATCACTCCCACTCGATGGTCCCCGGTGGCTTCGACGTGACGTCGAGCACGACGCGGTTGACGTCCTTCACCTCATTGGTGATGCGGTTGCTGATGCGCGCGAGGACGTCGTACGGCAGGCGGGTCCAGTCGGCGGTCATGGCGTCTTCAGACGAGACCGGTCGCAGCACGATCGGGTGGCCGTAGGTGCGGCCGTCGCCCTGCACGCCCACGGAACGGACGTCCGCCAGCAAAACCACGGGGCACTGCCAGATCTCCTGGTCGAGCCCGGCCGCGGTCAGTTCCTCGCGGACGATCGCGTCGGCGTCGCGGAGGAGGTCGAGACGCTCGGCCGTGACCTCACCGACGATGCGGATACCGAGTCCGGGACCGGGGAACGGCTGACGGCCGACGATCTCCTCCGGGAGGCCCAGCTCGCGACCGATCGCCCGGACCTCGTCCTTGAACAGGGTGCGCAGGGGCTCGACGAGTTCGAACTGGAGGTCCTCGGGCAGGCCGCCGACGTTGTGGTGGCTCTTGATGTTGGCCGTACCGGATCCGCCGCCGGACTCGACGACGTCGGGGTACAGCGTGCCCTGGACGAGGAAGCGGATGGGCTCACCCTCGCTCTGGGCCTCCTTCACGAGGTCGATCTCGGCCTGTTCGAAGGACCGGATGAACTCGCGGCCGATGATCTTGCGCTTCTGCTCCGGGTCGCTGACGCCGGCGAGCGCCGACAGGAACTGCTCGCGGGCGTCGACCGTGACCAGACGGACACCGGTCGAGGCGACGAAGTCCTCCTCGACCTGGCGTCGCTCGTCCTTCCGGAGCAGGCCGTGGTCGACGAAGATGCAGACGAGCTGGTCGCCGACGGCCTTGTGCACGAGCGCCGCGGCGACGGCCGAGTCGACACCGCCGGAGAGTCCGCAGATGACCTTGGCGTCGCCCACCTGGGCGCGGATGCGGTCGACCTGTTCGGCGATGACGTTGCCGCTGTTCCAGTCGGCCGGGATGCCGGCCGCCCGGTGGAGGAAGTTCTCGAGCACCTGCTGGCCGTAGGCGGTGTGCTTGACCTCGGGGTGCCACTGGACGCCGTAGAGGCCACGTTCCGCGTTCGCGAAGGCGGCGACCGGGGTCGAGGCGGTCGAGGCGAGGACATCGAAGCCCTCTGGGGCCTTGGAGACGGAGTCGCCGTGGCTCATCCAGACGTTCTGCTCGGTCGGGACGCCGTGCAGGAGGGTTCCCGGGACGTCGACGACGCTGGTCGCGTCGGTCGAGCCGTACTCCCGGAGACCGGTGTGCGCGACCTCGCCACCGAGCTGCTTGGCCATGACCTGGAAGCCGTAGCAGATGCCGAAGGTCGGGACGCCGAGCTCGAGGATGCCCTCGTCGAGCGACGGGGCGCCCGGCTCGTACACGCTGGACGGGCCACCGGACAGGACGATCCCGACGGGGTTCTTGGCGGCGACCTCGGCGGCGGACACGGTGTGCGGCACGATCTCGGAGTACACGCCGGCCTCGCGGACGCGACGCGCGATCAGCTGTGCGTACTGCGCACCGAAGTCGACGACGAGGACCGGTCGGGCGGCGGTCTGCTCCGCTGCGGCTGCGGGGGTGGTTTCACTCACTGCATGGACTCCACGGGTTCGGCGGCCGCTGCTGCTTCGCGGCCGGAGAGGTAGCCCTTCACTTCCCGCGGGATGCGGCTCTCGAAGAAGAAGGACAGGAACGGGATGATGCCGCCGAGCGCGAGCCAGAGCAGACGCAGGACGTTCCACCGCATGAGGCTCCAGAGCCGGAACGCGGCGAACAGGTACACGACGTAGAACCAGCCGTGGATGATGAGGATGCCCGTGCTGAGGTTGACCGCTGTGGCGGTGCCGGAGGGCACGAAGGCGAGGAAGCCGTAGGCACCACCGAGCTCGAGCTCGAGGCCGAACGCGTACTTCATGAGCATCTCGGCGCAGAGCGACAGGAGCAGCACACCGGTGATGGGGGCGGCCACCTGGTAGAACTTCAGCGCGCCTCGGATCGCGGGAAACGTCGACGGTTTCGGCTGGAGGGGCATGTGCCCATCTTACCCGCGGCCGCCAGGCGACCGGACATCACTGACGGAGCGCTGCGGCCTCCTCCTCGGCGTCCTCGAGCTCCTCGATCTCGCGCTCCCAGGCGTCCTTGGCGAGCCGGAACCAGAGGAACACGGCGAAGCACGCGAAGACGACCCACTCGGCCGCGTAGAAGATGTTCAACCAGTTGAGCTGGATCTCCTGGCTGGGCGCGGGTGACGAGATGGGCTCGAGTCCGTCGACGGCCACGTCGTCCACGACGAAGGCGCTGAACACCCGCAGGCCGTCGGCGTCGTTCCACCGGTTCAGCAGAGCGGCGACCGACATGTTGTCGAGGTCGGTCGGTGCGGCGTCCGCAGCCGGCTCCTCCGGGCCCTCCGGCGGGTTCAGCCGCCCTTCGAGCTCGACGGCGCCGGTGGGGGCGTCCGCGTTCAACGCCTCTGCGACGCGGTCGGCGGTCTTGCGGTCCTTCGTCCAGCCGAGCGCGACCGCGAGACCGGCCTGGTCAGGGCGGTCCGTCGCGAGGTGGCCCGTCACCCAGTACCCGAGCGTGCCGTCGTTCACCCGGTTGCCCACCACGAGGTAGTCCTCCGGCACCCAGGTTCCCGACACGCTCACCCGCTGACCGGCGTCGGCCTCTCGGATGCCGACGCTCGGCTCGAGGACGTCTGCGAGCGGCCGGACCGACTCGGTCTCGGTCGGCACCACCTGCCCGGATTCGATGGCGCGTGCGAGCTGCCACTGCCCGAGCGCGGCGAACGCGCCCGCGACGGCGAGACAGAGCACGAGGACGCCGATCCACCGGGGACGCAGCATGACGGAGCGGAGCGTCGGACGGACCTGTCCGTGGTTGTCGGGGCCTGGTGCCGACGGGGCGGTGCTAGTAATCGGGCTCTCGCTTTCGTGCTGGTGGTTCCTGGTCGTTCATCGCCTGTTCGACGAGTCGGTCGATGGCCGCCTGATCGGTGTCGGCGGGCGTCGTGTCCTGGTCGTCGCCCGCACCCTCGACGAGCGCGATGGCCTCCTCCGCCGTCGTGTCGACCTGCTCCGCTCGGCGCGCTTTCCGGCGACGCGGACGCAGGATGACGGCGCCGATCTGCTCGGACCGACCGGCGACGATCGGACCCATCACGGCCATGATGAGCACATAGAGCCCGGCGAACGGCTGGATGAGCGGATTGAGACCGGCGCTCAGCGAGAGCGTCGCGAGGATGAGGGCGAACTCGCCGCGATTCTGCAGGATGACCGCGGCGTTGATCCCAGCTTGCGGCCCGAGTCCGTTGAGCCAGGCGACGAACTGACCGGCCAGGACGTTGAGGACCACCGTCATGAGGACGGCGAGGAGCACCGGGACGAGGACGCTGCCGAACTTCGTCGCGTCGAGCGCAAGGCCGAAGTTCAGGAAGAAGAACGCACCGAACACGTCGCGGAGCGGGATCGCGATCTGCTCGATCTTGTTGCGGAAGCGGGTGGCACCGAGGACCAGGCCGATGAGGAACGCGCCGATCGCGTCGGTGACTCCGAGGAGTTCCCCGATGCCGCCGAACGCGACCGCGAGGCCGAAGAACAGGATCGTGAAGAGCTCGTCGTCCTTGGTGCGGAACAGCCGCGACACGAACCGTCCGCCGAACCGCGCGATCGCGAACATCACGAGGATGAACGTGAAGGCGATCGCGAGCTTGCCGATGACGGGCCACACCTCGGTCTCGCCGCTCAGGACGACTCCGACGATGGCGAGGTAGATCGCGATGAAGATGTCCTCCACCACGGTGACGCCCAGGATCATGGGCGTCTCGTCGTTCGTCAGCCGTTTGAGCTCGATGAGGAGCTTCGTGACGATCGCGCTCGAGCTCGTCGCCGTGATGCCGGCGATGATGAGCGCCTCCCGCGTGCCCCACCCGACCAGGAACCCGAACACCAGCCCGGCGGCCATGTTGACGAGGATGTAGGAGCCGCCGGAGACGATGAGTTTCCCGGCGTTGCCGAAGAACTCGTCCTGATCGAACTCCAGGCCGAGGTTGAACAGCAGGAGCACCAGGCCGAAGACGGCGATGAGTTCGATCTGCGCGCTGGCGAAGTCGAGCGGGAACCAGCCCGTGTACGGACTCGCGAGCAGGCCGACGAGCATGTAGACGGGGATCGACGGGAGGCCGATCAGCTTGCCGAGGCGGCCGAGGATGTAAGCGATGACGAACAGGACGCCGAGGATGAGCAGATCCTGGCCGAGGTGGGGGTTGTCGGTCGCGGCGTGCAGCATGCCTACCCTCCGGGCGGAGCGTCGACGGCGACCTTCTTGACGGCGCCCGAACGGAAGTAGGCGAAGGCCTTGGCGACCTTCTCGGGACTGCCCGCGACGACGAGGGTGTCTCCCGGGAAGACCCGGAAGTCCGCAGCAGGAGCCGGGTTGGCGGAGTCGCCACGCACGACGGCGACGACGGTCAGCCCGACCATGCCCTTCTCGGCGGGGTTGCCGAGCGGCTGCCCGGCGATGTGGTCTTCGTAGTCGACCGTGAACCAGTCGATGCTCAGGCCGGGGATCTGGTCGAGCGCGCTGAGGGACTCGGTGATCTGCGTGCCACCGAGGAGTTCGGCCAGCGTGTGCGCCTCGTCCTCGTTGAGCCGGAGCGACACCTTGCCGGCGTCGGCACCGTCCTCGTGGTCGGCGAAGGTGATGAGGTCGCTGTGGCCGGACCGGTGGGCGATGACGCCGACCTTGCCGCCGTCGTCCGTGACGAAGGTGTGGAGCACACCGACCCCGGGAAGTTTGACCCGCCGAACATCCACCATGGCTGTACTCCTCAGGCTTGTTGTGGCAGTCCTCCTAGTCTATCCGCCACACCTGGCCCACTCGCCCGAGGCGCCCGCAGCCGTTGCGCTGCGGGCGATCACCGCCGGTTCAGGCCCCTGGGACGATGTCCGGTGCCTCCAGGCGCACGCGGTCGGCGGCCTCGTCGTTCGGCTGCTCCTGCGAGGCCCGCTCCGCGGCGACGCGCGTGAGGTAGTAGGAGACCTCCTTCTCGATGCGCTCCTCGGCCCACCCGAGGACCCCACCCATGAGCTTCGCCGCGACCGGGGCCGCCGAGACACCGCGGTCCCAGGCCTCGATGGAGATGCGCGTCCGACGGGCGAGGACGTCGTCGAGGTGGAGGGCACCCTCGTGGGAGGCCGCGTAGACGACCTCCGCCCCGATGTAGTCGTCCGCCCCCGGCAGCGCTTCGGCGAGCGTCGGGTCCTCCTTGATGAGGTCGAGCAGTTCGTCCGTCAGGACGCCGTAGCGGTTCAGCAGGTGCTCGATGCGCGCCGTGTGCACCCCGAAGGCCCGCGCGATCTTGCCACGCTTGTTCCAGGCCGCCTGGTACCCCTCGGCTCCGAGGAGGGCGATGTTCTCCGTCGCGCTGGCCGGGATCTTGCCGTCGAGTGCGTCCACCGCGGCGTCGATCGCGTCCTTCGCCATGACCCGGTAGGTGGTCCACTTGCCGCCGGCGATGACCACGAGACCGGGCACGGAGTGCGCGACGAGGTGCTCGCGCGACAGTTTCGACGTCTGCTCCGATTCGCCGGCCAGCAGCGGACGGAGGCCGGCGTAGACACCCTCGACGTCCTCTCGGGTCAGCGGCACGGCGAGGATCGTGTTGACGTGGTCGAGCAGGTAGTCGATGTCGGCCGCGGTCGCCGCCGGGTGCGCCTTGTCGAGGTGCCAGTCCGTGTCCGTCGTGCCGATGAGCCAGTGCCGGCCCCAGGGGATGACGAAGAGGACGCTCTTCTCCGTGCGCAGCAGGAGGCCCATGTTCGACTGGAAGCGATCGCGCGGGACGACGAGGTGGATGCCCTTCGACGCGCGGACCTTGAACTGGCCCCGCTCCCCCACCATCGACTGCGTGTCGTCGGTCCACACCCCGGTCGCGTTGACGACCTGCTTGGCGCGGATCTCGAAGCGCTCGTCGGTCTGCAGGTCGTGCGCCTTGACGCCCACGACGCGCTGTCCGACCTTGACGAACCCCTCGACCCGTACGCGGCTCGCGACGTGCGCGCCATAGGCCGACGCCGTCCGCGCGAGGGACGAGACGTAGCGGGCGTCGTCGACCTGGGCGTCGTAGTAGGTGAGTCCGCCCACGAACGCGTCGGACTTGAGGCTCGGAATCGAGGTCAGGACCTGGCGCTTGGACAGGTGCCGGTGGTGCGGGACGCCGGGCGGACGGCCACCGCTCCAGCTGAAGAGGTCGTAGAGCAGCATGCCGGCGCCGATGTAGAGGCGCTCGAAGACCGGCTTGTTGAGCGGGTACAGGAACCGGACCGGCTTCACCAGGTGCGGCGCGATGCGCTGCAGCAGCAACCCGCGCTCGATGAGCGCCTCTCGGACGAGTCGGAAGTCGAGTTGTTCGAGGTAGCGGATACCGCCGTGCACGAGCTTCGAGGACCGGCTCGAGGTGCCGCTCGCCCAGTCACGCGCCTCGAGCAGACCGGTGCTCAGACCGCGCGTGACGGCGTCGAGCGCAGCACCGGTGCCCACGATGCCACCACCGACGACGAGGATGTCGAGCTCTTTCGACTTCAACGCTTCGATCGCGGCGTCGCGTTCCTCCATCCCCAGCTTGGTGGAACGTGACACGTTGTTGTGGGTGGTGGCCATCGTCGAACTCCGCTCGCTGGAACCGCCCTCGCGATGATCCTGCCGGAGGCAGGTGCTCGTCCACGAGGCTCTGCCTCAGAGGCTAGTCGGCCCGATGCGACCCGACAACCGCTTGCGGAAGCGACTCGCTTCCGGCAGGGCTAGGCGCCCTGGTACGGCGCGACGACGACCTCGACCCGCTGGAACTCCTTGAGGTCGGAGTAGCCGGTGGTGGCCATCGAGCGACGGAGCGCGCCGATGAGGTTGGCCGTGCCGTCCGACTTCGGCGACGGGCCGTAGAGGATCTCCTCGAGGGTGGCGACGGTGCCGACTTCGACACGGCGTCCGCGCGGCAGGTGCAGGTGGTGCGCCTCGGCACCCCAGTGCCAGCCACCGCCGGGTGCGTCCGTGGCACGGGCCAATGCGGTCCCGAGCATGACGGCGTCGGCACCCATCGCGACGGCCTTGACGATGTCGCCCGAGGTCCCGAGACCGCCGTCGGCGATGACGTGCACGTAGCGGCCGCCGGACTCGTCGAGGTAGTCACGACGCGCACCGGCGACGTCGGCCACGGCGGTCGCCATCGGGGCGTGGATGCCGAGCGAGGCCCGCGTGGTGGAGGCGGCACCGCCACCGAAGCCGACGAGCACACCGGCCGCGCCGGTCCGCATGAGGTGCAGGGCCGCGGTGTACGTTGCCGCGCCACCGACGATCACGGGGACGTCGAGCTCGTAGATGAACTTCTTGAGGTTGAGCGGCTCCTGGTTCTTGGAGACGTGCTCGGCGGACACGGTGGTGCCGCGGATGACGAAGAGGTCGACTCCTGCGGCGACGACCGTCTCGTAGAGCTCCTGCGTGCGCTGCGGCGAGAGGGCGGCGGCGACGGTGACTCCGGCCGCGCGGATCTCGGCGAGCCGGGCGGTGACGAGTTCGGGTTTGATGGGCTCCGAGTAGATCTCCTGCATGCGCGCGGTCGCGCGGCCGACCGGCAACGACCGGATCTCGGCGAGCAGGGGCTCGGGGTCTTCGTATCGCGTCCAGAGGCCCTCGAGGTCGAGGACGCCGACGCCGCCGAGCTGGCCCATCATGATCGCGGTCGTCGGCGAGACGACGGAGTCCATCGGTGCTGCGAGCACCGGGATCTCGAACTGGTAGGCGTCGATCGACCAGGACACTGAGACGTCCTGTGGGTCGCGGGTCCGCCGCGACGGGACGACGGCGATGTCGTCGAACGCGTAGGCGCGCCGTGCGCGCTTTGACCGGCCGATCTCAATATCCATGCTCACCGCACCAGCCTACCGGTCGCCTGGAACGAGGACGGTCCGGCAGGCGGAAGCCTGCCGGGCCGTCGGCGTTCGTGCGGGTGCTTACTTGCGGTAGTTGGGCGCCTCGACGACGATCTGCACGTCGTGTGGGTGCGACTCCTTGAGGCCCGCCGAGGTGATGCGGACGAACTTGCCCTTGGCCTTCAGCTCGCCGATGTTGCGCGCGCCGACGTAGAACATCGACTGACGCAGCCCGCCGATGAGCTGGTACGCGACGGCCGACACCGGGCCGCGGTAGGGCACCTGGCCCTCGATGCCCTCGGGGATCAGCTTGTCGTCGCTCGGGACGTCGGCCTGGAAGTAGCGGTCCTTCGAGTACGAGGTCTTCTCGCCACGCGTCTGCATGGCTCCGAGCGATCCCATGCCGCGGTAGTTCTTGAACTGCTTGCCACCCACGAACACGAGGTCGCCGGGGCTCTCGTCGGTGCCGGCCAAGAGCGAGCCGAGCATGACGGTGTCGGCACCCGCGACGAGTGCCTTGGCGATGTCGCCCGAGTACTGCAGACCGCCGTCGGCGATGACCGGGACGTTCGCCTCGCGCGCCGCGAGCGACGCCTCGTAGACGGCGGTCACCTGCGGGACACCGACACCCGCGACGACGCGCGTGGTGCAGATGGAGCCCGGCCCGACGCCGACTTTGATCGCGTCCGCGCCGGCCTCGATGAGCGCCTGCGCACCGGAGCGGGTCGCGACGTTGCCGCCGATGACGTCGACACCGGCGAACGCCGGGTCGGCCTTGAGCTTGCGGATGATGTCGAGCACGCCGGCGCTCTCACCGTTGGCCGTGTCGACCACGATGACGTCGACGCCGGCGTCGAGCAGCTGGCCCGCACGGGACCATGCGTCGCCGAAGAAGCCGATGGCCGCACCGACCCGCAGACGACCGGTGTCGTCCTTCGTGGCCAGCGGGTACTTCTCGCTCTTGTCGAAGTCCTTGACGGTGATGAGGCCCTTGAGCTTGCCCGCCTCGTCGACGAGGGGCAGCTTTTCGATGCGGTGCTGCGCGAGGAGCGCCATCACCGCGTTGCGGTCGGTCCCGACGGGGGCGGTCACGAGACCGGTGCTCGTCATGACCTCGCTGACGCGGGTCGTGGCCTTCTCGAACGGCGACACGAAGCGCATGTCGCGGTTCGTGATGATGCCGACGAGCACACCCTTGTCGTCGACGACAGGGAGGCCCGAGATGCGGAACTGGCCGCACAGCTCGTCGACCTCGGCGACGGTGGCGTCGGCCGTGGTGGTGATCGGGTTCGTGATCATGCCCGATTCGCTCCGCTTCACGCGGTCGACCTGTTCGGCCTGGTCGGAGATCGACAGGTTGCGGTGCAGGATGCCGATGCCGCCCTCGCGAGCCATCGCGATCGCCATGCGGGCCTCGGTCACGGTGTCCATCGCGCTCGACAGCAGCGGCGTGTTCACGGTGATCCGCTTCGTCAGGCGGGACGAGGTCTCCGCCTCGCTCGGGATGACGTCGGTGTGCCCGGGCAGCAGCAGCACATCGTCATACGTGAGTCCTACGAATCCGAACGGATCAGGCTGGTCCATTTATCCCTCTCATAGCCACGAACACACCGGAGAAACGCAGACCTGCCGGTATCACCATCGTAACCGAGCAGGGCCTACCCCTATTCCACGATCCCGACAAATCGATGCGGAGAAATACGCACGGGCGAAACATGTAGGCAATAATCAGGTTCTATCGTCGAACAGCGTTGTCCGACGCAGGAGAACGGTTCACGGAAGTGGCCCGGCACTGGAGGTGCAGTGAAGTTCGCTGGAACGACCCGAAACCCGAGACTGGCACGGAGATTCGTGCTCCTCATCGCCCTGTTGTTCGGGGCCATCACCCTCACGTCCGTCATGAGCGCCGTCCCGGCTCATGCTGACGAGGTGGGCGAGGAGTACGACTTCTACTTCGCTGGGAACGTCAAGTACGACGACAAACCACTCGAAGGCGTGAACATCACGGTCGACGGCAACGGCTACAAGGCCGATGTCGACACCGACGCCGACGGCAAGTGGAAGATCGGCGTCCCCGAGAAAGGTACGTACAAGGTAACGCTCGACGAGGAGACCCTCCCGAAGGGCGTCATCGTCGCCGAGGGCGGCTCGACCATCGAGGCGAAGTTCGGCCTCACCCAATCGAAGTCCGTGAACTTCTTCCTCGGCGAGGGCGTCCGCGTCACCGTCAGCTTCTGGGATCAACTCGCAGAACGACTCGTCAACGGCTTGAACTTCGGGCTCATGCTGGCCCTGGCGGCCATCGGAGCCTCCCTGGTGTTCGGCACCACCGGACTCAGCAACTTCGCCCACGCGGAGATGGTGACCTTCGGCGCGATCATGGCGCTCGTGTTCGGGGTGTTCCTGCAATGGCCGATCTGGTTGGCCATCATCATCGCCCTCGCTCTGAGTGCCGCGTTCGGCTTCGCGCTCGACGCCGGCATCTGGAGACCCTTGAGACGCAAGGGCGTCGGCATCGTGCAGGTGATGATCGTCTCGATCGGCCTGTCGCTGGCGCTCCGCTACGTCTTCCTCTACTTCATCGGCGGCGGGACGTTCCAGCTGCCCGGTTCGGGAGAGGAGAACATCAAGCTGTTCGGTACGGTCTCGCTCAGCGTCACCGACATGATCAGCATGGCGGTCAGCGTCGTGGTGCTCCTCGGCGTGGCCTGGTGGCTCATCAAGACGAAGACCGGCAAGGCGACGCGAGCCATCTCGGACAACCCGAGCCTGGCAGCGGCCAGCGGTATCGACGTCGACCGCGTGGTCCGCATCGTCTGGATCCTCGCAGCGACGCTCGCCGGCCTCTCCGGCATCCTGTGGGCGTACTTCCGACCGGGCATCAAGTGGGACATGGGAGCGCAGCTGCTCCTCCTCATCTTCGCGGCCATCACCCTCGGCGGGCTCGGAACCGCCTTCGGCGCCATGGTCGGCGCCCTCATCATCGGCATCCTCGTCGAGGTCTCGACGCTCTGGATCCCGTCTGACATCAAGTACGTCGGCGCCCTCGTGGTGCTCATCGCGGTGCTCCTCGTGAGACCGCAGGGCATCCTCGGACGTCGCGAGAGAATCGGTTAGGGGCACGCGCATGGACTGGGGAAGCATTCTCTCGAACACGCTCGCTTGGGTCATCAGCCCGGAGACGATCGCGTACGCGCTCGCAGCACTCGGCTTGGCCGTGCACTTCGGCTACGGCGGTCTGTTGAACTTCGGTATGGCGGGGTTCATGGCGCTCGGCGCCTATGGCTACGCCATCTCGATCCTGAGCTTCAACCTCCCGTGGTGGGCGGGCATCATCGTCGGCTGTCTGGCCTCGGTGGTCTTCGCCTTCATCCTCGGCATCCCGACCCTGCGGCTGCGGGCGGACTATCTGGCCATCGTCACCATCGCGGCGGCCGAGATCGTCCGACTCCTCTTCACGACGCAGGTCTTCGACGAGTTCACCAACTCGGCCGACGGACTCGGCAACTACCACGAGGGCTTCCGCGCGGCGAACCCGATCCCGGAGGGCATCTACGGCTTCGGCCCGTGGGAGCTCAACGCGAACCAGTGGTGGGTCCGCATCTTCGGCATCCTGCTGCTCGCCGTCGCCGCGCTCCTCGTGTTCCTCCTCATGCGCAGCCCCTGGGGCCGCGTGCTGAAGGGCATCCGTGAGGACGAGGACGCCGTGCGCGCCCTCGGCAAGAACGTGTTCGCCTACAAGATGCAGGCGCTCGTCGTCGGTGGTGTCTTCGGCGCACTCGGCGGGGTGGTGCTGGCACTCCCCTCCGCGGTCGTGCCGAGCGTGTACGTCACGAGTCTCACCTTCTTCATCTGGACGATCCTCCTCCTCGGTGGAGCCGCGACGGTCTTCGGGCCGCTACTCGGCTCGGTGATCTTCTGGGTGATCATGGCGTTCCTCTCGAACGTCCTCCCGGCGCTCGTGAAGGCGGACGTCCTGCCGTTCATGAGCTCGACGCAGGCGTCGACGCTCCGCTACGTGCTGGTCGGTGTCGCGCTCATGCTGATCGTCATCTTCAGGCCGCAAGGCATCCTCGGAAACAAGAAGGAGCTGACCTTTGTCAAGTAACAGCTCACCCACCTCGCGACCGGTCAAGACCACCGGCCTTCACGTCGGCGAGATCGTCCCGGGCGTCAAGAAGGTCGACCCGATCCTCATCGCGGACCAGGTCACCCGGACCTTCGGCGGCCTGCAGGCGGTGAACGTGGAGCACCTGGAGGTGCCCCGCAACGCGATCACCGCCCTCATCGGCCCGAACGGTGCCGGTAAGACCACGCTGTTCAACCTGCTGACCGGCTTCGACAAGCCGAACACCGGGACGTGGAACTTCGACGGCAAGAGCCTCGGGGGCGTCCCGGCGTTCAAGGTCGCCCGCATGGGTCAGGTCCGGACCTTCCAGCTGACGAAGGCGCTCGGGCTGCTCACGGTGCTCGAGAACATGAAGCTCGGCGCGACCGGCCAGACCGGTGAGGGCATCTTCTCCAGCCTGGTGAAGCCGCTCTGGCGGAAGCAGGAGGAGGACCTCGAGGTCAAGGCGATGGACCTCCTGCGTCGCTTCAAGCTCGACACGAAGCGTGACGACTACGCCGCCAGCCTCTCCGGTGGGCAGCGGAAGCTCCTCGAGATGGCGCGGGCTCTCATGAGCGACCCGAAGCTCGTCATGCTCGACGAGCCGATGGCCGGCGTCAACCCGGCGCTCACGCAGTCCCTGCTCGACCACATCCTGGCGCTGAAGGACGAGGGCATGACCGTGCTGTTCGTCGAGCACGACATGCAGATGGTCCGGCACATCGCCGACTGGGTGGTCGTCATGGCCGAGGGTCGCGTCGTCGCCGAGGGCCCGCCAGACACCGTCATGGAGGATCCCGCCGTCATCGACGCCTACCTCGGGAGCCACCAGGACGTCGACCTCGGGGTCGTGACCGGCAGGATCGCCGGAGAGGACAGCGCTGCGGCCGAGGAGCTGCTCGCCGAGATCGAGGACGAACGGCTCGCGGCTGGTGCCGAGCCGGAGGAGGAACGGAAATGAGCGACGTGAAGGGTGCGCCGGTCGGTGGCACCGCGGTCAAGACCGCCGAGATGGTCGTGGAGGTCACCGATCTGACCGCCGGGTACCTCCCCGGCGTGAACATCCTGAACAGTGCCAACCTGACCGCCCGGAAGGGCGAGCTCATCGGCATCATCGGACCGAACGGTGCGGGGAAGTCGACGCTGTTGAAGGCGATCTTCGGTCAGGTGAAGGTGCGCAGCGGACAGGTGCTGCTGAACGGCGAGGACATCACGGGGCTCCGGGCGAACAAGCTCGTGGCCCGCGGCGTCGGGTTCGTCCCGCAGACGAACAACGTGTTCCCGAGCCTCACCATCGAGGACAACCTCAAGATGGGGCTGTTCCAGAAGCCGAAGCAGTACAACGAACGCCTCGAGTTCGTCACCGGGATCTTCAGCGAACTCGGCAAGCGGCTCAAGCAGCGCGCTGGTTCGCTGTCGGGTGGTGAGCGCCAGATGGTCGCGATGTCGCGGGCCCTCATGATGGATCCGCATGTGCTGCTCCTCGACGAGCCGTCCGCGGGATTGTCGCCGGTGCGCCAGGACGACGCGTTCATCCGGGTCTCGGACATCAACAAGGCCGGCGTCACCACGATCATGGTCGAGCAGAACGCACGTCGCTGTCTGCAGATCTGCGACCGCGGGTACGTGCTCGACCAGGGTCGTGACGCCTACACCGGGACGGGCCGCGAGCTCCTCTCGGATGACAAGGTGATCGGCCTCTACCTGGGCACGCTCGGCCAGGACGAGGACTGATCAGGGCGATCCCCACTCGCGGGTCGGCGGGTACTTCGGTACCCTCGAACATGCTCGTCCCGGCCGCGTGCCGAGCGACGGGCCAGAAGCCACCGGATCCCGACCGGTGAACGAACCACAACTCCTCCCTCCCCCGAGGGGCACCGTCGTACCAAGACGGCCTCCTGAGACGGGGACGGAGGAGTTGTGCATTCCCCCTCCCCCTTTCGCCAGCGCGGTGCGCTGACGCGAGCGCGGTCCTGGCGCGTGAGCGCGGGTCTCCGGAGGGGCGCGCTCACGCGCTGGACCCGCGCTTACGCCGAATACCCGCCCCCACGGCACAGCGACCCGCGCTGAGGCCGACGACCCGCGCTGGCGTCAGCGCACCGCGCTGGGCACCACTCCACCCTCGCTCCACCGGAGGCTGGATGGGAGCAGTTCTCCACATCGCTTCCACGACATGAGGTGACGGCGAAGGCGAACGGGCACGGTGAGGCGATGGAATCCTTCGATCTCAACCTGCTCCTCCGCCCGAACGGACTCCTCCTCGTCCGCGACGCACGTCGGGTCGGTGCCGAGCGCCTGGTGAGCGCCGCCCACCGCGACGGCGACCTGGTGCGTCTGCGGAAGGGCATCTACGTCCCTGAACCGATATGGAGTTCCCTGTCCCCCGATGACCGCTACCGCGTCCGGATCGATGCGGCGGCCGTCGCGCTCCGGAAGGACGCACTGTTCAGCCACTACTCGGCGGCGCGGTTGTGGGGACTCCCGATCGTGGGTCCATGGCCTCCCGAGGTGCACACGCTGACGAGCGGTGATCGCGGAGGTCGTTCGGCCCCCGGCATCATCCGTCACACGACGCAGGGCTCGGTCGCCCGTCGGATGCGGCACGGGCTCGCGGTCACGGACCCGGCTCGGACCGTCGTCGATCTCGCTCGGATCGCCCGCCTCGAGGACGCCGTCGCCGTCGCCGACGCTGCCCTCCGGCTCAAGCTCACCGACGAGACGGCGCTCCGCTCGCTCGCACGAGACCTGCCGGGCCGTCGGGGAGGACGGCAGGTGCGCTTTGCGATCGAGTTCGCGGACCCCCTCGCCGCGAACGGTGGTGAATCGAAGATGCGGGTCGTGATCGCGCAGCTCGGTTTCGCCCTGCCGGTGCTGCAGCAGGCCTTCTCCGACGCGGACGGACCGGTCGGTGTGGTCGATGCGGTCTGGCCGGACGAGCGCATCATCCTCGAACTCGACGGTCGGCAGAAGTATGTGCGGGAGGAGTTCACGCAGGGACGGGACGTGGCCGACATCGTCCTGGCGGAGAAGCATCGTGAGGACCGGCTGCGCGCGCTCGGCTACACCGTCGTCCGCGCCACCTGGGAGGACCTCGTCCATCCGAGCCGGCTCGCCGCGAAACTCGAGCGCGCGGGACTGCAACGCGCGTTCCGTTGACCCGGGCGCCCAACCGGTCGCTGTCAGCGCGGTGCGCCGGCGCGACCGCACCGCACCCTCCGTCAGCGCGGTGCGCTGGCAGGCGCCCCGTCGCCAGCGCGGTGCGTCGGCGTGAGCGCGACCC